>JAAZDH010000235.1 GCA_012512865.1 Clostridiaceae bacterium
GCTGGAAACCATGACAATCCCGAAAGATTATGCGCTGCAAGCCCCCTGGCATATAAAAACGGGATAATCCTCCTGGGGTACCCGGGAAGCGACCCGGGCATATACAAGATCAATACGGGAAACATAAAACTTGTCAATTCGGGAGCGGGGTGGCTTGAACTAGGCATGGAAAGCTGCGGGGAGGGCGCGGTGATAATAACGCTGCCCTATCCGTCCGAGGTGCGCCTCGAGGAGATCTTATCAAGCGAGGCGGACGAAGAATTGCTAAGGAAAGCCTATTCCGATAAGATCGGCAGCTTGCTCGGACGATTAAGGGAGAACTTCAGGAGGGACACCGTAAATCTTGTAATGAGCCACCTGTTCATGCAAGGAGGAAAGGAATCGGACTCTGAAAGGACCATCCAGGTCGGAGGAGCCTATACAGTTGCTCCCTCGGCGCTGCCTTCGAATGCCCACTTCGTAGCCCTTGGGCATCTTCACAGGCCCCAACCTGTCAAGGATGCCCCCTGCCCGGCATATTACTCGGGATCACCCCTGGCCTATAGTTTTTCTGAATCGGACTACAGCAAGGTGCTGTACATCATAGATGCAAAACCCGGGAAAGAAGCCTGTGTTGAAGAGATTTACCTAAGCTGCGGCAAGCCCTTGAGAAGATGGCATGCCAGGGATGGCATAATGCAGGCACTTGAATGGTGCGAAGCCGGCCGGGACAGGAATGCCTGGATAGACCTGGAGGTTGTCACGGACAGGCCCATCAGCCCTGAAGAACAGAAGGAATTGAGACAGCTGCACCCGGGAATAGTGAACATAAGGCCCGTAATTAAGAGGGAGGAGATGGAGGAAATTTCTCTTAAAAACAGGGAGGGCAGGAAGATCGACCAGCTTTTCAGGGAGTATTACAAGCATAAAATGGGGATTGAAATATCGGAAGAGGTAATGTCCGTATTTTACGATATATTGAATGAAAGCATGGATGGTATGGATGAAGACGGTATAAGAGGCGATGGCATGGATGAAGATGATATAAGAGAGTACGGCACGGATGAAAATGGCATAAGCGGGAATGGCATGGATGGAGATGACATGGGGGAAGGAGATGGCGCATGAGGCCAAGATACCTGGAAATTGAAGGCTTGCAAAGCTTTAAACAAGTTCAGAGAGTGGATTTTGATTTTCTTGGCGAAACGGGGCTTTTTGGCATTTTCGGCCCCACGGGAAGCGGAAAATCCACGGTGCTTGATGCCATAACCCTGGCCCTGTACGGCAAGGTTAGCCGGGCAAATATGGGAACCCAGGGGATTATAAATACGGATTCCAGCAGGGTTAAAGTAGTATTCAGGTTTGACTTGCTGAGGGGCTGCGAGAGAAAAATGTACCGGGTGGAAAGGATATATGTCAGGAAAAAGGGCTCGGATATCTCTTGTGAAGCTAAACTGGCAAGGCTCGTGGAGGAGCGCGGGGATATTGAAATTCCCGTTGCTGATAAATTAAGTGATGTTAATGTCAAAATCGAGGAACTGCTGGGCTTAACCCATGACGATTTTACGCGGGCTGTAGTGCTCCCCCAAAACAAGTTCCACGAGTTTTTACTTATGAACAGGGGAGACAAGCGAAAAATGCTGGAGCGGATATTTTACCTCGAAGAATACGGCAAGCAACTAAATAGCAAGCTGGCAAAAAAAGTGGACGCGGTAAAATTGGAGTTATCAAACCTGGGGGGAGCATTATCCACCCTGGGTGATGCATCAAGAGGTGCATTGGTCGAGGCTGAAAGGGAATTCAGGGAGGCAGAGGCTGCGAAGGATACGGCGTTGGAGGAGTACAAAAAAGCGGCAAAGGAATATGAAGAGGCAAAGGAAATAAGACAGTATGTACAGGAGATGGAACTTGTCAAGCAGAAGATGAATGAGCATTTGGCCGGCCTGGAAGCCGTAAACAAAAAGAAGAATTTAATTGAAAAAGCAACAAGGGCCGAGGGATTGGCAGGCATGATAAATTCGTACAGGGATACCTCGGAAAGGCTGCAAGATGCACAAAAACAGCTTGAATTGGTCCTGGGGGAACTGCCGGGCATAAAGGAGGAATTGGAGAAGGCCAGGAAGCACCATGAAAAATACGTGGAGTACGTGGAACATGAGAAACCCAGGCTGCTTGAGAATAAAAACGCCCTTGCAAATGCGCTGGAAATAAGGAGAGAAGTGGAGCAGCTGGAAAACAAGGCAAGGGCGATAAATGACAGGATAAAAGAAACAGGGGAAAAGGAAAGCCTGAAAGAGAAAGAGACAAGAGCTGAAAAGGAAAAAATCTCGTCCATCGAGGAAGAAATCAACAAGCGCCAACGGCAAGCGGAGAACTTGAAAGTGAACCCGGAATATAAAAATGAAGTACAAAAGGCCGTAAACCTGGAAAATGAGCTTGCTTCAGCCAAGAGGAACCTGGATGGCCTGAAAAAGAAGGAAGAGGAGTTGACATCAAGGATAAATAACCTGGAAGGAACCCTTGCAGGGATAGGGAAGGATATCGAGGTTACAATCAAAAACCTGGAATTACTGGATGAAAAGCTTGCAGGGCATGAAAAATCCAAGCCTGCCGAAAGGGAAGAACTGACGCGGGGGATGGAGGAATGCCTTAAACTAAAGGCGGCAGTGGAGACCATAAAATCGAAGGAAGCGGACCTGGATGCGATAAGGGCAAGGATCTCCGACAGGATGAAAGAGGTGGAGAAATACGGGGAAGAATTGAAAAAAGCGCAATTGCACAGGCAGCATGTAAAGGAGGAGATGGAGAAGAAAAGCAGGCAGGTAAAGGATCTACGGAAGAGAGTAGAACAGGATGCAGCCTGCATGCTTTCAAAAAAATTAATAGAGGGAGAACCGTGCCCCGTGTGCGGCTCGCCTACCCATCCGGCACCGGCATTCAAGCAGGTTGAACGTATGATGGGGGATTTTGAACACACATTTGAGCACGAAACCGAAGAAAAGGTCCGGGGCGCGGAAGACATGCTAAGGGATGCCGAGATTGAGCTTGAGAAGGCGGAAGCAGCATTCATGGAAGCGGAAAAAGCCTGCATCGAAATAAGCGGGTACATGAACAATGCAAGGGCACGGCTCGAACAAGAGGAAAAGGACGCTTTAACGAAAAAGAACGAGCTGGAGAAGCAAAGGTTTTCCAGCTTGCCGCAAGAAATGCAGGCACTACCCGCGGCGGAAATTGAAAAAGAAATCGAGAAAACCGGCAAGACCATCGAGGAAAAGAAGCGTGAGCTCGAAAGGTGGGAAAAAAGGCTTGAGGCTATAAATGACAATATTAAAAAGGGAAAGGATATTCTAAATAATCACAGGATTAATGAAAGCGGTACAAAATCTCAACTTGAAGCAAACATGGAAATGTTCCGGCAGGTAAAAGGCGAAATGGCGGAACTACTTAAGGCCATGGACGAAAAAGAAAAAATTTACATGGCCTTTTTGAATAAATACGGCATCAAGAGTGCCAATTCCGAACTTGAGCACATTTTAAAAAATGAAAAGGAAATCGACAAGCTTACCGGGGAAATCAAGAAACTTAAGGAGCTTGAAAAAGCAGCAAGGGAAAAGCTTGAGATGCTCCAGGAGGAAGTAAGGCAGTTGAGCAGCCAGCTTGCAGTCCTCAAGGCTAATTACGGGAATACCGGGGAAATGATCAAAGAGAGGGAAGACAGGTTTACGAAAATCCTGCAAGGGAGCGTATGGGGAATCGGCACCGGCATTGACGCTGCCATGAGCGCCGGGACTAATACCAAAATTGAAGCTGCGATTGGCACCGGTATTGATACCGCCGAAAGTTCCAGGATTGACATGGAAGCCGGTGCTATTATTGACCTTGGTATCAATGACCTTGGTATCGCTGGCCCTAGTACCATTGGCCCTGGTAACATTGATACTGGTATCATTAGCCCTGGTATTGGTACCGTCACCGGCATGAGCGCAAGGGATATAGAGGGCTGCATGGCGGCCATTGAAAAGGAAATACAGGAAATGGGAAAAAAGGAGAAGGAGCTTTCGGAGCTTGCAAGGAAACTGGAAGAACAGTACAACAACGGCATGATGCGAAAAAATACCCTTGAAAACCAGGTTGAAATATTCCGGGAAACCTTGGGCAAGGAGTCTCAAAGGCTTGAAAGCGCCTTAGAGGAGAAAGGCTTTACAGGTATTCCCGACGTGGAAAATTCCATGCTGGACAAGGACTCCCGGGAAGCGTTGAAGAATGAAATTGATGAATATGAAAGAACTGAAAGAAACCTGTCGGCCCAGGTAACCATGCTTCTTAACAAGCTGGGCGGGCGAGGCATTACCGGGGATGAATGGAACAGGGCGGAAGAATCAAACAGGGAAAAACTTCAGGCCAAGGATAATGCTATCACAAGGTACGAGGTGGCAAGGAGCAACCTGGAAAGAATACGCAAGAAACACGAAGAATGGGTTGTTTTAAGCACCAGGAATGATGAATTGTCACGGAAAGCGGATATCCTTGAGCAGATAAAAGGCTTGCTCAGGGGCAACAGCTTCATAGACTATGTGGCGGAAGAACGAATGAGGTATATCGCAAGGGAAGCCTCGGAAACCCTGGGAATACTGACCAGGTACAGGTATGCCCTGGAGTTGGATCCCGATGTTGGTTTTGTAATAAGGGATGATGCAAACGGCGGGGTATGCAGGATGGTCAATTCCCTGTCCGGCGGCGAGACTTTTATTACCTCCCTGTGCCTTGCCCTTGCATTATCAAAACAAATCCAGCTTAAAGGCCAGAGTCCCCTGGAATTCTTCTTCCTTGACGAGGGCTTCGGCACCCTGGACAGGGAACTACTTGACATCGTTATAGACGCACTTGAGCGATTAAGCACAAAGGAAAGGGTGATAGGGGTGATAAGCCACGTGCCTGAGATGAAGCAACGTATCACGAGAAGGCTGGTCGTCGAGCCGCCAACGGCAGAGGGGCTTGGCAGCAGGCTAAGAATAGAGAGAGCATGAAAGAGGAAAGGTATAAATAATGCTTGTATTCAAATGTAAAGTAGTGTAAAGTAAAAGTTATGATGTGGTAATAATTCGAATTGCGGCAGCAAATAATTAGAAAATATTACAATACAAGAAGGAGGATTAGGATGGAGCATTCAAAGGGGTTCACATTGGAGCGAAAGATTAGAGCAATAGAATCAGCCATATACGAGAAAATCCATGAGCTCAAGGTATGGCGCACAAGGCAGGGAGTTTATGTATCACCGGCAAAGTATGCGGATTTGGGCGAATGGGAGGAAATTGCCGTAGGAGACCGGTGGTGCTGCGGTGATAATGTTACCAGGTGGTTTAAGCATACGGTAGTCATACCCGAAGGGTTTGCAGGCAGGAATGTTGTGCTGGAGTTGGATTTTGGCGGCGAAGGCATTGTGAAAATAGACGGGGCAATTCAATCAGCCGTGGTTTCATATATTAGGGAAACCAAGCCCAACAGGACCCGTGTTGTCCTCCCGAGAATCCCCGGGGCCGGCGAGAGCTTTGAGATTGAAGCTGAAATAGGGCTTAACTACGGCGAGTTTTCAGCCTACAGGAAGCAGGGACGAAAGGCGATAGAGTACCAGTTCCGCCGTGCATGGCTTGCAGTGGTAAACGATGCCGTGGAGCAGTATTATTTTGACATTAGAACTGCGTACGATGCAATGCAAGTACTGGGAAGCCCTGTTGAAAATATATTTGATGCAAGCGTCAACATTTCGCGTTTGGTTCCAAATGTGCTGGCACGCTTTTTTGAAGGTGCCAACAAGGATTCATACATGTACCATAAAATTTTGGATGCGGTGCTTCATTCCCTGACGGCTGTTGATGTGGACAACGGCTATGACGCCCTTGTAAAATCAATCGAGCCTGCTTCAAAAATATTAAGGGATAAGCTTTCAGGCATACCACACAATCCTCATGCACTGATAAAATTTGTTGGACAGGCTCACATTGATACTGCATGGCTTTGGCCTGTCAAAGAGACAATACGCAAGTGCGGGCGAACCATTGCAAATGTCCTTGACCTCATGGACAGGTACAATAAATTTGTATTTGCGTTTAGCCAACCGCAGCTTTTTGAGTATACAAAGGAATATTACCCGGAGTTATACAGCCGGCTTAAAGAAAAGGTAAAAAACGGCCAGTTTGAACTTGTAGGGAATGCATGGGTTGAAATGGACTGCAATATCCCGTCCGGAGAGAGTCTTGTGCGCCAGCTCCTTTACGGGAAGGCGTTTTTTATGAAGGAATTCGGCAGGGACTCAAAAGTATTCTGGATGCCGGATGTGTTCGGATATAGCTGGGCTCTCCCGCAAATCATGAAAAGATCCGGGATAGAATACTTTTTTACCTCGAAGCTGATTTATAACAATACCAACAAGTTTCCCCATTCCTTGTTCATGTGGCAGGGCATAGACGGGACACGCGTCCTGTCATATGTGCAGCGCCTGGGTTATAACGGCAGGTATGATCCTGAAACCATTGAGACACTATATAACAAGTTTGAGCAAAAGCATAAAACTGAAAATCTATTAATGACATTCGGGTATGGCGACGGGGGCGGCGGCCCGACTCAACAGATGCTCGAAATGGGACGCAGGCTCAAATCATTCCCGGGATTGCAAAAGACCGAGATGAATACGGCGGTTTCATTTTTTGAAGAGGTCAATTCCATAAAAGACACGCTTCCTGTTTGGAATGACGAAATGTATTTCGAGCATCATCGCGGGACTTACACTTCGCAGGCCAATGTCAAGAAGAACAACAGGCGTGCGGAACTTGCAATGCGGCAGGCGGAAATGCTGGCAGCAATTGCAAATGCAAGGCACGGCGCGGAATACCCGTATGAAAGCATACTGGAAGCATACAAGATAATATTGAGGAACCAGTTTCACGACATACTCCCAGGTTCTTCAATTCATGAAGTATACGAGGATTGCGAGAAGGAATACAAGCAAGTATTTGAGATGATAAATTCCGTACAGGATGCTGCCATTGAAAAGCTGACTACAACAACCGGCTGTAACGCGGTAACCGTATGGAACAGTTTGTCCTGGGAGAGATGCGGCTATGTAAGTATCCCGCTTCCGGGAGGTTTTGATGATGTAAATAATGTTGCAGTCCTGGACGAAAATGGAAACGAGGTACCCATGTCAGTTAAAAATGGCGGGATTGAGTTTGAAGCAAGTGTACCGGCCCTTGGTTTTGCAAAATACACCATAGTTGAGAAAGGGGCTGCCGGGACGGCTGCCAGGCAGGATTCCCCTGATTCCGCCGGCATTAGTGCGGGTATTGGTGCGGATACTGGTACAGGTGCGGATAAGGATATGCCCATATGTGTGAAAGCTAACTGCATGGAGAATAAGTTTTACAAGATCAGCCTGGATGAGAATGGCAATTTAACAAGCATTTTTGATAAACGTAACTGCTGCGAGGTATTGGAACAGGGCCGCATATCAAATCTGCTGCAGGTTTTTGAAGACAAGCCTCGCAACGAGACGGCGTGGAATATCGAAATTGAATATCAAAACAAGGGTTGGGACCTGACGGACGGGACTGTCCAAGTGCTTGAACAAACTGCCCTGAAAGGTGTTGTCCGTGTTACCAGGAAGTTCAACTTATCTACTATCGTGCAGGATATCACGATTTACCGTTCAATTCCGCGAATTGACTTTAAAACCAGGGTCGAATGGCACGAGAATGAGAAAATGCTCAAGGCGGCATTCTTTGTCAATGTTCTATCAAGCAAGGCAACGTACGAGATACAATTCGGCAGCATTGAACGCCCGACCCACTGGAATACCTCTTATGACAAGGCAAAATTCGAGGTATGCGCACACAAGTGGGCGGACCTGTCTGAAGGCGGCTACGGTGTTAGCATTCTGAACGATTCGAAATACGGGTACGATATCAAGGACAACCGTATGCGTATAACCCTTTTACGTGCGCCTGTAGACCCGGATCCCGCTGCCGACAGGGGAACCCATGAATTCTGCTATTCACTGATGCCCCATGCGGGTGATTACAGGGATGGCGAAACGGTAAATGCAGGCTATGAACTAAATGTCCCGCTTGTGGCAATTACCGGGCGCTGCACGGGCAGTAACGGCTCTTTTGCTTCAATTTCCAGGAAGAACGTGATTATCGATACAATCAAGTGTGCCGAGGATGGACGGGGAATTATCTTGCGGGTCTATGAATCTGCAGGGATTAGGGGCAATACGAGCATTACCCTTTCTGCAATCCCAGGGAAAGTGTATGAATGCAACCTCATGGAAGAAGATGAGAATCCCATACAGGTAGAAGACAACAGCTTTAGCTTCTTTATTAAACCGTTTGAAATAAAAACCTTTAGAATATTGCCTTAAGAATACCAGGAAGAAAAATACGAAGATAAGGGCAACGAAGATAAGGGCAAGAGATAGGACCATCCCCGTTTCTTGCCCTAAATAGTTACTTCTGCTTTTAAATTGCTCCAGCTGATTGCATCCAAGCCCTTGCTATAACGGCATGGCCCGCCGTTGTAGGATGAACTCCATCTGCAGCCCAAAACTCCGGCGGTTTATGTGTTGAATACTCTGCAAATATACCATCAAGGGGAATAAATAAAGTGCCAAATTCCCTTGCCAGGCTCCTTACAACCTGGATTTTCGGGTCCAGGTCCTCCCGCCATGCTTTGCGGTCTCCAGGAACCTGCAGCACGAAAGGTTCAAGCAAGATAATCCTGGCATCAGTATTTTCCCTTGTGAGGGTCAATATACGCCTGTAAGATTTTTCGTAGCTTTCCGCGGATGTAGGGTCATTGCTGTCATATCGTCTCCATGTATCATTAATTCCTATCAAAATGGATACTACTGTCGGCTTTAGCTCTATGCAATCTTCAAACCAGCGTTCCGCGAGGTCTTTTGCCCTATTTCCGCTTATACCCCTGTTTAAAAATGTAACTTCCATTTCGGGATGCATGGCTGCAAACAGGGACGCTATCATTGCCGGGTATCCTGCTCCGAGGTCAAAATACGCCTCCCTTTTTCGCCCGCAATCCGTAATGCTGTCTCCCTGGAACAACACCACATCATTATCTTTCAGCAACATATTTCCTTTACCCCCGACCGTTTGTTTTTTCTTTTTCCTTGCGTTGTACCATTTATTGTAACCCTTGCATTGCGCCATTTAATGGTATATATTATATAGCACCTTAGATTATTATACAAGCAAACCGCAGGGACGATAAGTTTAATTCTTTCGCTTTATCGTCGATGGTGTATTTAATTTATATGACACATAATATGCTAAACAACTTCCTTAGGCTAATATTGGAGCAAAGCTTACGGATAGTTGTGCTTAAGGCCAGAAAAAA
>JAAZDH010000236.1 GCA_012512865.1 Clostridiaceae bacterium
AAAAAAATGTCCGTCAACCTGGAAAAAGGAAATGATGCCATAACATATTTCAAGGTACTGGAAAGATTCTGTAATGCCACATACGTGGAGCTGATGATAAAAACGTGCAGGACCCATCAAATTCGCGTCCACATGTCCCATATAGGCCATCCCTTGATAGGAGATGAAGTCTATGGTAGAAGAACCAGTGAATATAAAGATATAATAAAGGGGCAAGCCCTTCATGCAAAACTTCTGGGATTTGTCCACCCGGCAACAGGAGAATACATGGAATCCGAAGCAAAAATACCCGATGACTTCTCCACGTTACTAAAAGCATTGCGAGAAACACGTGACACAGCGTCACACAGGGACGGGACGTGACAGGGGGAGAGGGGTAATGTCACTTTCCCGCCATGACCTTTACTCCAGTCATTCACCCGAAATTACAAAAACTATGGACAAGCAATTGCACATGTGATAATATTGTTTATGTGAATATTAACCAAAAGTTTATAATGAACCTTTTAAATAAGTCCAGTGAGACTGCAAAGGTGCATAAAAAGCTTTGCCGGCATGGGCTGGAATTCATGCATGATATGCGGTGCGTGAATCTGGGCCGGTTTGAAAGCTAGTGGCTTAGAAACTTCTTGCATTCTTTGCAAGAAGTTTTTGTGTGCCCAGCTAATGATTTCTGTCAGGAGTGGATTATTAAAGTGGATACCATGCAAGAAAAGGCTCAAATTATGGATGAGCCCGATATAAGAAGAGCCATTTCCAGGATAGCCCATGAAATAATTGAAAAAAACAAGGGAACTGATAACGTCAGGTTGATCGGGATACAGAGGAGGGGTGTCCCCCTTGCCAGGAGAATTGCCCGTAAAATAGAAGAGGTGGAAGGTACGCCTGTTCCAGTAGGCATACTGGATATAACCTTTTACAGGGACGATTTGAGCCTGCTTGCCGAGCATCCTGTTGTTAATGCCACGGAGATCGGTTTTAGCATTACAGATAAAATAATCGTGCTGGTTGACGATGTTCTATATACAGGAAGGACGGTGAGGGCAGCTATTGAAGCAATCATGGACCTTGGCCGCCCAAGGATGATCCAGCTCGCGACGCTTATTGACAGGGGACACAGGGAACTTCCAATAAGGGCTGACTATGTCGGGAAGAATGTTCCCACTTCCAGGAATGAACTGGTTAACGTCATGCTGGAGGAAATTGATGGAATAAACAAGGTAACCATAACTCAACCGGGAAAAGATACCTGATGCTTTTTTAGTGAGCTTATGAAAATGCAGCTTGCCGTGATTAAAGACACGGTGGGAAGTCACAAGGTAGCTTTTCCCGTGCGGTAGGAGGTATAAGAATAATAAATTTATATAGTTTATAAGAATAATAAATTTATATAATTTAAAGGATGGAATGAAAGAAAATGAAACTGGAAAGAAAAGACCTGTTGGGATTAAGGGATGTATCTGCCGAAGAAATCGAATATATCCTGGATACCGCAAAAACAATGAAAATGATTTTAACCTCAGGCAATAAAAAAACCCCTCACTTGCAAGGCAAATCCATAGTAACACTGTTTTATGAAAATAGTACAAGGACCCGCCTTTCTTTCGAACTGGCCTCGAAGTACATGGGGGCAAGCTCGGCAAACATTTCATCCAGCGTAAGCAGCGCGGCAAAAGGAGAAAGCCTTATTGATACCGGCAGGACAATTGACAGGATGGGTACTGATGTTATAGTAATAAGGCATCCCTTATCCGGAGCCCCTTCACTCCTGGCCAAAAATGTAAAGGCTTCGGTGATTAATGCAGGAGACGGGATGAATGAGCATCCCACGCAGGCGCTGCTCGACATCTTTACAATAATGGAAATAAAAGGGAGTTTGAAAGGTTTAAAAATTGCTATTATCGGAGATATATATCACAGCAGGGTTGCAAGAAGCAACATATGGGGTATGAGCAAGCTGGGGGCAGATGTATGTGTTGCAGGTCCTACCACCTTGCTGCCTCCTTTAATGGAAAACCTGGGGGTCAAGGTTTACAATACCGTACAAGAGGCTTTAATTGATGCCGATGTTATAATGGCCTTGAGAATACAGCTGGAAAGACAGAAAAAAGGGTTGTTCCCGTCTATAAGGGAATATTCAAGGTTTTTCGGGCTGGATGAAAAACGGTTGAAGCTGGCTAAAAAAGACGCATTGATCATGCATCCCGGGCCTGTGAACAGGGGCGTGGAATTAACAACACCTGTTATTGAGAGTGAGAAGTCTTTTATTAACGTGCAGGTAACCAACGGTGTAGCTGTAAGAATGGCGCTTTTATACCTTTTAACAAGAAGGAGTTGAGATACTCATTGAAACTGGTTATAAAAAATGGACATTTGATTGATGCAAAAACAGGGAAAAACGGGATTTGCGATATTTTAATCGAGGAAGGCATTATAAAAGAAATTGGAAACATTGATGAAATACCAGGCTGTGATTT
>JAAZDH010000237.1 GCA_012512865.1 Clostridiaceae bacterium
AAAAAGATGACAGAAGCAGAGAACAGAGACCATAGACCGGATAAATCTTTAAGGAAGCAAGGCATCCGGTTTGTGGTGTCCGTTTTCTGCCTTCTGTCAGCAAGATTTAGCCATAAAATGTATAATTTAAAGGAGGCAGTATTTAATAATGTACAAAACTTTTAAAATGGAACTTGCGGGGAGAGAACTTGTTATTGAAATAGGTAAGTATGCTCAACTTGCAAATGGAGCAGTGCTTGTAAGATATGGAGATACGGTTGTTCTTTCAACTGCTACGGCATCTAAAGAACCGAGGGAAGGAATCGATTTTTTTCCATTAAGTGTGGATTATGAAGAAAGATTGTATGCGGTAGGGAAAATTCCGGGAGGGTTTATTAAAAGAGAAGGAAAACCTTCCGAAAAAGCCATATTGACCGCCAGGGTTATTGATCGTCCTATAAGGCCTTTATTTCCGAAAGATATGAGAAACGACGTATCAGTCATTAATACCGTGCTTTCCGTGGACCAGGATAATTCACCCGAGATAGCTTCAATGATAGGCACTTCAGCAGCACTATCCATCTCGGACATACCTTTCAACGGCCCTATTGGAGGTGTTGCACTGGGATTGGTTGATGGCGAAGTGGTTATAAACCCCCGGGCGGCACAAAGGGAAAAGAGCCAGATGTATATTACGCTGGCAGGTACAAAGGAAAAAATTATAATGATTGAAGCAGGCGCAAATGAAGTCCCGGAGGAAATCATCCTTAAAGCTATAAGGGAAGGGCATAAAGAGATAAAAAGAATTGTTGAGTTTATTGAAGGAATAGTTGCAGAGGCAGGAAAGCCCAAGTTTGAATACCAGTCTTTTGAAGTGCCAGAAGATATGTATAGTACTATAAAGGAATTTTCGTATGAAAAGATAAAGGAAGCCCTGCTTTCGGATGATAAACAGGAAAGGGAAGACAGGCTTTTGGTTTTAAGAAACGAGCTGGTTCAGCACTTCCTGGAAATATACCCGGAAATGGATTTTGCCATATCGGAAGCCTTGTACAAGGTGGAAAGGGCAGTAGTGCGCGACCTGATATTAAAAGAAAACCGTAGGGTCGATGGAAGAAAGCTGGATGAAATCAGGCCCATGAGTGCGGAAGTCGGGCTATTGCCCAGGACCCACGGCTCGGGATTTTTCCAAAGGGGTCAGACCCAGGTTCTTTCGGTTTTAACCCTTGGAGCGTTGGGTGAAGTGCAAATACTGGATGGTGTTGACCTGGAGGAAGAAAAAAGGTACATGCACCATTATAATTTTCCATCCTTTAGTGTGGGTGAAGCAAAACCTGCAAGAGGGCCCGGAAGAAGAGAAATAGGCCATGGAGCCCTGGCTGAAAGAGCCTTGGAACCTGTAATCCCCAGTGAAGAGGAGTTCCCCTATGCAATAAGGCTAGTGTCAGAAGTATTCATGTCCAACGGGTCTACCTCTCAGGCCAGTGTATGTGGAAGCACCCTGGCGTTGATGGATGGAGGTGTGCCAATTAAAAATCCCGTTGCGGGAATATCAGCAGGATTGGTAACCGATGAGGAAAACCCCGGGAATTTCTATGTATTGATGGACATACAGGGTATCGAGGATTTTTACGGGGATATGGATTTCAAGGTGGCAGGTACAAAAAACGGGGTTACGGCCATACAGGTGGATATCAAAATTGATGGCCTTACTAATGAAATGATCCGCCAGGCCTTCGAAATAACGAAAAAAGGAAGGCATCAAATTCTTGACGAAGTTATATTAAAAACGATACCGGAACCAAGGAAACAGATTTCCACTTACGCTCCCAAGATTTTCATTACACATATAGACCCTGAAAAGATAAGGGATGTTATCGGCCCCGGCGGGAAAATGATAAAGAGGATTATAGCAGATACAGGAGTAAAAATAGACATCGAGGATGACGGAAAAGTATACGTGGCTACTCCCGATGCGGAAATAGGGGAGCATACGATAAGAATAATTGAAGGGCTGGGAAGGGAAATAGAGCCGAACCAGGTATATCTCGGCAAGGTTGTAAGGATTTTGCCTTTTGGAGCCCTGGTAGAGTTCCTGCCCGGAAAAGAAGGCTTGGTCCATATATCAAAACTTGACAAGAAACGGGTTTCAAAGGTCGAAGATATTGTAAATGTAGGTGATGAGATACTGGTTAAAGTCATAGAAGTTGATAAGCATGGAAGAGTAAATCTTTCTCGGAAAGACGCATTATTGGATAAAGAGTATAATGAAAGGATGCAAAACAAGTAAAAATGATAAATAAACACGTTTTAGATAATGGCTTAAGGATTGTTTACGAGAAAATACCATATTTAAGGTCCGTATCCATTGGAATATGGGTTGGAACAGGTTCTAGAAATGAAAATACAACAAATAATGGCATATCTCATTTTATAGAGCACATGCTGTTTAAAGGCACCAGGAACAGGACGGCAAAGGATATAGCCGTTTGCATTGACAGTATAGGCGGCCAGTTAAATGCATTCACGGGAAAGGAATATACTTGTTATTACGCCAAGGTGCTGGATACCCATATAGAAACAGCCATGGATTTACTGCAGGATATGTTTTTTAATTCCGTTTTCAATGAAAGAGATATTTCCGTAGAAAAACAGGTTATAATCGAAGAAATCAACATGCATGAAGATACCCCCGAGGAACTTGTGCACGAGGTGCTGGCCAGGGTGATATGGGACGGCGACCCCCTGGGGTATACCATATTAGGTACACGTGAATGCCTTGAGCGAATTGACAAGGAAATGATAAAAGGCTACATTCATGATAACTACACCTGTTCCAATACAGTGATATCCGTGGCGGGGAATTTTGACGAAAACGAGTTAATCAATGTTATTGGCAAGCACTTTGGTTCATGGAAAAGCGAGCAGTCACAGCAAAGCAATTATAACAAGGTAGATTTCAGGGCCGCTTGCCATGCAAGGAAAAAAGAAACCGAGCAAGTTCATATGTGCATGGGTTTTGAAGGGTTTGAACACGGAAGTGATGATATTTATCCCCTTCTGGTCATTAATAATATATTGGGTGGCGGCATAAGTTCAAGGCTTTTCCAAAATATCAGGGAAGAAAAGGGATTGGTTTATTCCATTTATTCCTATCCGTCATCATATAAAAATACGGGCCTGTTCGCAATATATGCGGGAATGAACCCGGGGCAATTGAAAGAAGTAGTAAGGCTGATAGCTGAAGAGATAGAAAATCTTGTTTCAAAAGGCATTGACGAGCATGAACTAGGAAAATCAAAGGAGCAGCTTAAAGGCAATTACATGCTGGGGCTGGAAAGCACGAACAGCAGGATGAACAGCATTGGCAAATCCGAGGTGCTTCTTGGATATGTACAAACCCCGGAAGAAATCCTGGAAAAAATCGAAAAGGTAAAGATGGATGATATTAACAGGGTGCTGAAGTTGGTATTTGATTTGAACAAGGCCAGTATCGCAGCGGTTGGAACGGTTGACAAGGACACTGACTTGAAAGCACTTGTAAAATGCTAAAAAATGTATTTACGCTTGTATTTCATGCCTGGTATGGTTATTCATTTATACTGCAGCCTTAGCTGGGTACCCATACTACAGGTTTTGTAGGGTTAGCCGTATTGCAGGGTTGGCAGGGTTGATACTGAATACAAGAATAAAAATGCAAGGAATGCGCTTTAAACACTTTAAACAGGGTGAAAGTATCCGGTCCTAAGGACCCGGGTACTTTTTTTGTTATACAGGCACATTTTTTAGAAAGCATTTATGAATTGTCCCGGAAATTTTGCCTGGTGTATACAAGCACTAATAAAAACCCTGTGTCATAGAATATAGTAGTTATGTAGCTTTGTATATCAGCAGGGGGAATTTTATGAAAATTAGAAATTTTGCGATTATAGGCGGAGACCTTCGAAACCTTAAACTTGCAGGGTTGATGATGGAAGACGGTAATAATGCATCTGCTTTTGGATTTGATAATGTTAAAACAGAATCTCCCCTGGCAATAAATAAGGGTTTACATAAAATTATTGAAGAAAATGATGTAATTGTTGCCCCGTTGCCATGCTCAAATGACGATGAAACCATATACGCGCCCTTTTCTACGGCAAAGATTTATATAAATGATGTTTTTAAAATGATGAATAAAAGGCAGCTTTTTATTGCAGGAAGGATAAGCGAGAAAATTATTCATCTTGCGGAAGTATACAAGGTTTACTACATAGACATGCTTAAAAGAGAAGAAATGGCTGTTTTAAATGCAATACCAACTGCTGAAGGGGCTATTCAAATAGCAATGGAAGAATTGCCCATTACACTGCATGGTTCAAATGCATTGATACTGGGATTTGGGAGAATAGGTAAAATACTTGCAAAGATGCTGTACGGGATAGGGGCGAATGTACATGTCGAAGCAAGGAAGTATTCAGATATAGCCTGGATAAAGTGCTACGGTTACAAGCCGGTTTTCATAAATGAATTGGAAAACCATGTATCAAGCATGGATATAATATTTAATACGGTGCCGGCATTAATACTGGATGATAGATTATTGAAGAAAATTAACAACGAGTGCTTGATTATTGACCTTGCCTCCAGCCCTGGCGGAATTGACCATGAAAAAGCAAGGCATATGGGCTTGAATGTTATTTGGGCGTTGTCACTGCCTGGAAAAGTTGCCCCTGTTACTGCGGCGAAATATATAAGAGATACCATATATAATGTTTTGGATGAATTGGGGGTATAAATATGCTGTTTAGTGGAATAAAAGCGGGATTTGCCTTGACAGGCTCTTTTTGTAAAATAGATGAAGTATTTCCTGAAATAAAAAAATTGGTGGAAGAAGGCGCTGAAGTTTTCCCGATAGTTTCGGATTCCGTGTTCAGGACTGATACAAGGTTTGGCAGGGCGGCAGATATTATAAAAAAATTGGAAGAACTAACAGGAAAAAAGGTAATATCAAGCATTGTAGAAGCAGAACCAATAGGCCCGAAATCTTTTTTGGATGTTTTAGTGGTTGCCCCTTGCACGGGAAATACTCTTGGCAAATTGGCAAACGGCATTACGGATAATGCTGTAACAATGTCGGTAAAAGCCCATCTCAGGAATCAAAAACCGGTTGTTATTGCAGTTTCTACGAATGATGGGCTTGGAGCAAACGCAAAAAACATCGGCTTACTAATGAATACAAAAAACTACTATTTTGTTCCTTTCGGACAGGATGACCCTGTAAAGAAATGCAATTCACTGGTGGCAAAGATGGATATGATATTGCCAACGATTGCAGGTGCGCTAAAAGGAATACAGGTACAGCCGGTATTGGTGTAAATATTTAATATAATACCAGCATTGGCATAACCACTTTGAATAACAATAGAAAAATATAAAACTTGTGGAAATATTTATTAAGCAGGATAATAATCAGCGTTAAAATCTATGTGAAAGGTATGGAAAAATCAACTTTTTAGGCAGATGTGCTTTATGAATGATGATGTAGTTTACCTGGATAACGCCGCAACTTCGTATCCTAAACCATATAAAGTTTACGAGGAAATACAAAAATACTTGATGTATTACTGCGCCAATCCCGGAAGAGGCGGCCATAAAATGGCAATATATGCCGGTAATGCAATATATGAGGCCAGGAAAGATATTGCCGGCTTTTTTAATATTAATAATCCTCTCAGGCTTTGTTTTACCAAGAATGCAACGGAAGCCTTAAATATTGTGATAAAAGGGATACTGAAGCCGGGCGACCATGTAATAACAACAAGCATGGAGCACAATTCCGTATTAAGACCTTTAAAATATGTTGAAAAATGTTTAGGGGTTGAGGTTACAATTGTTTGGGGAAATAATTTTGGTGAAATTGATGCAGATTCAATAAGGCGAAGCATTAAAAAAAACACGGTTTTAATCGCGGCAAGCCTGTCTTCAAATGTTAACGGCACAATACTGCCTATTGAAGAAATCGGGAGTATATCAAGGGAAAACGGGCTGATGTTTTTGTTGGATTCCGCCCAGGAAGCAGGAAGCATAAATATTGATGTTGTAAAAATGAACGTGGATTTTCTTGCGTTTTCGGGACATAAGGGATTGCTGGGGCCTCCGGGTACGGGAGGGCTTTATGTAAGAGATGGGATCAATTTAAAACCATTATTGCATGGAGGCACGGGAAGCAATTCCAAGAGCAGTGAACAGCCAGAGTTAATGCCTGATTTGCTTGAAAGCGGAACAATAAATTTACCGGGTGTAGTGGGACTTGCCACGGGAATAAGGTTCATAAGAAATATAGGCATTGAAAACATTGCATATTATAAACAACTATTGCTAAAAAGGTTTTATGAAAGCATAAAAGATATAAAAGGAATCAAGATATACAGCCTCACGGACAATAGCAAAAACTCCGGAATACTGGCCATAAATTTTTCAGGATTTGACTCATCGGAAATAGCCAGCATTCTTGATACACAATATGGCATAGCAACGAGAGGAGGTTTCCACTGCGCCCCTCTTGCACATGAAACATTGGGAACGGAAAAACAAGGGCTGGTTCGATTTAGTATTGGCTGCTTTAATACAATAGAAGAAATCGATTATGCTGCTAATGCATTAAAAGCTATTTCCGGCAAACTAGTTCAATGATATGAGAGAATGGTTGTTTTCAACTTGAAAAACCGGCGCGCACGGTAAAAATATTGAAAATTTTGTTCCCTTTCCTATTTCGCTTTCAACCTCTATTTTTCCGCGATGCTCTTCAATTATCCTGTAGCACGTACTAAGTCCAAGGCCTGTTCCGTTTTCCTTGGTGGTAAAGAAGGGTGTGCCCAGTTTTCCCAGGTCTTCCTTGTCCAGGCCCTTGCCATTATCGCTTATTGAAAGAATCATATGTTCATGTGAATTTGACAATGACGTGGAAATTTCAAGTTTTGGGGAGACGGTACAGGACATGGCTTCTATCGCGTTTTTTGACATATTCAGTATCACCTGCTTAATTTGCAATTCATCTGCATATATGGGCTTTTCGTGATCGGCAAGTTTAAATTGCACTTTTATTCCTTCAATGAATGAAGGGCTCTCAAGCATGTATTTGACTGACAATATTATATTATTCAAATAAACAACCTTGAAATTCCGGGAAGCCGGCTTTGAGAGGGTTAAGAACTCCTCTATTGTCCTGTTTATTTCAGAAGTGATATCATCGATTTTTTTTGCCGTGTTCTTCACATATTCATTATGCGATTTAAGATAGAGCAACTGGCAATAACCTTTTATCGATGATAGCATATTTTTTGCTTCATGGACGATGCCGGAGCCAAGCTGCCCTATTATGGCAAGCTTTTCCTGCTGCTGTATGTTTTGCTGTTGTTGTTTTAACAATGTTATATCTGAACCTGTAATAATATAGCCGTTATTTTTATTTCCGTGGTTCTTTATTGGTGTGAATTGCAGCATAATATGTTTCTTTTGGCCGTCTAAAGCATCTATTATGGCTTCCCTAGTTTTTAAACGGCTGTTTATATATTTTTTACCAATGGAATCTATTTTACCAAACTTCAAATTTAACAGCTTGCATAGTCCCTTTGCTGTCATGCCAATAGCTTTACTTGGGTCCATGCCTGTAACAGTTTTAAATGTCATATTACAAAAAATAACCTTATTATTTTTATCAGCAATAATTATAAAACTGTTAATGGGATCCAGGGTGTGTGGCGCTTCTTTATCGATATAATTCATTAAGTTATGAAAACTATCATAGCGTGTTAAAGTCAACAAAAAAGTATCATTACTCATATAATAATACTTTACGGACAATATGATTTTTTCGTTATTGCAGTTGATTAAACTGATAATATATGATTTTTTATCCGGCTCACTTTCATATTCAAGCTCCACATCTGCCAAGGAAATAATTGGTATAAGATTCAGGTCGGTAATTTTAAATTTTCTGAGAATAGACTCAATATGAAGCCCATAAATATCTTCAAGCTTACACCCAAGTATCTTTTCAAGCTTATTATTTATAAATATTAACCTAAAGTCCTTGTTAAAAAGTACAACACCGCAACAATGCATATTAAAAACTTCCATCATGTTTTTTCCAAGGGGCTCGTTGAGGCTTGCATCTATATTGATGGGCTTGTATGTTAAAATACCTTTACATAGACAATAATAAGAAAATATCTTAAAAAAGTAACCCGCAATAAAAAAATAACCGGTTGACAATGTCCCGGTGGTAAAACAAATTTCATGGGCTAAAATTGTTAAAAGACTTAGAATTATAGGCCTGGGATAGAAGGAATTTTTGTATTTCAAATTCCTATATGCTGTGTATATGATGAATAATAACAAGCTTATTATTATAGCACTTATTATCGTTTTTAAAACTATGCTTTCTTTTAAAAGAAAAATTACATAAAGAAAGTTAAATTTTGTATGGAATACAATGGAAATATGGATAGCAAGCGGTATTAAAACTGATATAAATATTGCCATGGTAAACAAGTGCCATTTGTTCGGCTTGAATCGAAAAACATTTATAAAACTTATAAAAAGTATAAATGTCCTGGCCAATCTTTCAATGGTGTTAAAAGCTAATTCCAAGTCTGCGGGTGATACATGGGTGTGAAAAAACAAATCCTGTTGATTGAAAAGGTATAAAAATAATATATTATTGGTTATCAGAATGAAGGAACCAATTCCAATAAGATTTATTTCACGGGAATTTACCGGGTATGTGTGCCAAACAAAGCAGAATATGCTTGTCAGGATACCTGTGCAAGCAATCTCAAATAGTATATAAAAGCTTGTTATACTATTAAGTATTATAAGACTTAAATAAAGTGCAAGCAATATGCAAAGCGTAAGAGTCATATTATTTTTATTTGTTTTACCCGGTATAATACCCGGTATAAAAATAGTAGAAAGCTTTTCCTTTGTAATTAATCGAAACAAGCAAATCACCGGCCCTTGGAATGAAGCTTATTTATATTGCAGGATTATGAGCTAATAAAACATAATAGGCACATATAAAATTATAGTGTAAATGCAAGAAATTTACAAGTTTTTTCTTAATACAAATTAATTGAATTTTCGAGACAATGTTACAATATTTTTGCATTATGTGGCGGGTGGTGAGACGACTTCCATATTAGCCTAAGGAAGTCGTCTCATAAATTTAGTTCTTTTTTTTTGTTTAAAATAATGTTATAATTGCTAAAAAATAATAACTGAAATTTATATTAGCTAGGAGGCTGCAATTATGCATAAAAAATTATTTATTCCAGGACCTGTGGAAGTTACGGAAGATGTACTTCAAAAGATGGCTACTCCCATGATTGGGCACAGGACAAAAGATGCATCAGCGTTGCAGAGAAGTATTTCTGAAAAATTGATGAAAGTCATGTATACAAACAACCAAATTCTTTTATCCACTTCATCAGGAAGCGGCCTAATGGAAGGAGCGGTACGGTCATGTACGAGAAGAAAAGCTGCAGTATTCTCGATAGGCGCTTTCGGTGATAGATGGTATGAAATGGCTAAATCAAACGGTATAGATGCGGATATTTTTTCATCAAGACCGGGCGAAATCACAACTCCTGAAATGATTGACAAGGCCTTATCTACCGGTGATTACGACTTGATTACCATTACCCATAATGAAACATCCACCGGAGTGATGAATCCGCTGGAAGAGCTGGCGGAAGCATGGAAAAAATATCCCGATGTTGTTGTGTGCGTGGACACGGTAAGCTCAATGGGTGGTACAAAAATCGAGGTGGACAGGCTGGGCATCGATATTTGCATTACATCTACGCAGAAATGTATTGGGCTTCCTCCAGGTATGTCGATATGCTCCTTTTCTCCAAAAGCTATAGAAGCAGCAAAGAAAGTAAAATACAGGGGAACATATCTTGATCTTCTCAGCCTTTACGAATATATTCAAAAAAGGGATTACCAATACCCGTCAACACCGTCCATCTCCCACATGTTTGCCCTTGATTACCAGCTTGACAAGATACTGGCCGAAGGGTTGGAAAACAGGTTTGCACGCCACCTGGAAATGGCTGTTTTCGTCAGGGAGTGGGCAAAGAAATATTTTGCATTATTCCCGGAAGAAAAATATGCTTCAAATACCGTTACTGCTATTAGGAATACAAGGAACATTGATGTGGGCGATTTAAACAAAAAACTGGGTGAACGAGGATTTATGATATCCAATGGGTATGGCAAGTTAAAAGATGTTACTTTTAGAATTGCACATATGGCTGAGACATCCCTGGATGAAATAAAGGAATTATTGTCTGCCATCGAAGATATAATTGGATTGTAAAATTTTCATACAAGGGCAGGAAAAAAACCTGTGGTCAACAAACCACAGGTTTTTTTATTGGTCGGAGTGACTGGACTTGAACCAGCGGCCTCTTGCACCCCAAGCAAGCACTCTAACCAAACTGAGCTACACCCCGATACTTCTTAGATTATAGCACATGGTATGCATAATGTAAAGATAAAATAATCATATATGTTTCCGGCCGCGTTTTGGTTGCGAAGTCCTTTTGCCATGATTATAAATGCATAAAATATGTAAATGTGAAGATAATGTAATAATAAAAGAATAAAATGGATTTTTGGTATATTTAATAGAATTAACAGAAGGTTTTAGTTGCATTTAGCATTCAATCTGAGGTCATGAGTACAATTTAGGTTTTTTCGGGAGGGAGTTTTTTGAATTTTAAAAAATGGATTGCCGGGTTGCTTTTTTTTAAAGAACCATGAAAATTTGAGATTTACTTTTTGGTAGAAACGGAAGAAGAGGAACTTG
>JAAZDH010000034.1 GCA_012512865.1 Clostridiaceae bacterium
GGGAGAAACCGTATTATTGATTTTTCATCTAACCATTGATAATATAATACAATAAAGGTACAAAACGGATTTTGTTTCAATATTGTATTAACAGGTGCAATCAGCAAAAAGGTAAATCAAAGGATAAACAACGAAAGGAAGTGGTCACCATTAATACAAAATACAAGGATAACTGGGAGGAAACGAAGGAAAGGTTTGTAGCATGGTGGAACAGGTCGAGCACCGGCAGGCCCCTCATGAGAATAGTCGCAAAAAGAGAAAAGCTCTTGGAAGAGCTTGAAGAAGAGAAACCTTTTAGCAGCGCCGATGATTTTCACATGGATGTGGCTGAAAACATTAAAAGGTTCAGGAATTTCAACAGGAAATATAAAATGATGGCAGAAGCCTTTCCTCACTTTAGCATTAATATAGGGCCCGGTTCAATGGCTACATACCTTGGGAGCAAGCCTGAATTTACGTGGGACACCGTGTGGTATGAAGATATTGCAAGAGATGGGTGGGATAAGATTGGCCGCTTGAGATTCGATCCCGGCAATTACTGGTGGAAACGCCATATTAACGCGTTAAAAATGGCTAGGGAGCTTTCAAATGAAGAGTTCATGGTTGACATACCGGATATAATTGAGGGGATTGACATCCTGTCAGCGCTGCGAGGACCCCAGCAGCTCTGCTACGATTTAATGGACATGCCCGAGGTAGTTAAAGACTACATAGATCAGTTAGATGAACTTTATTTCAAATACTACGATCCCATTTACGATATTGTTAAGTTAATTGACGGTAGCAGCAGCTATACGGCTTTTGACGTGTGGGGGCCCGGGAAAACAGCGAAAGTACAGTGCGATTTTTGTGTCATGATGTCGCCCGACCATTTCAGGGAATTTGTCCAGCCGTCACTTAAAAAACAATGCCAGCAGCTGGATAATTCCATTTTTCATCTTGATGGACCCGGTGCGATAAAACACGTGGATGCCCTCATGGAAATTGAAGAGCTTGATGCATTGCAGTGGACACCCGGGGCGGGTCAACCCGACGGGGGATACGAGGGATGGTATTGTATTTACGATAAAGTCAAGGCAGCCGGCAAGTCCCTTTGGATTTACATAAGCGACGGAGGGCCGAAGGACTGGGTGGAAAGTGCAACAAGGATTGTGAGGCGATACGGGGCAGACAGGCTGTATCTTCTTTTCCCGGCGATGAACGAGGCTGATGCAAAAGAACTGCTGGAAATAGCGGAAAGAAATTGGAAATGAGACCCTTGTTCAAGATGCATATAGGATTCAAAATACATGTATGATTCAAAATGAATATAAACATATATATAGAATAATATAAGGACAACATAATAATATAAAGGCAATATAATTAGAAAAAGATAATACGAAAAGGGGACGGTGCTGTGATGAAAATCTACATACATACGGACCTGGAAGGTATAAGCGGTATAGATAGCATAGAAATGGTCCAACGGGACAACCCCGGGTACCGCTATTCAATAGAAAGGCTCATGATCGACGTTAATGCCGCCATTGATGGGGCTTTTGCAGGGGGGGCTACCCATGTTACCGTGCTTGACAGCCACGGCGGGGGAGACAATTTTGATGTATCCCTGCTTGACAAGCGGGCTGACCTTGACCCCAAGGAAAACAAGATGTGGTGGGGAAAGCTTGACAGTTCCTACAGCGGGACGTTTTTCATCGGGGCCCATGCAATGGCGGGTACCATGAATGCATTCCTTGACCATACCCAGTCAAGTGCATCGTGGTATAATTACCGGGTAAACGGAAGAAAGATGGGTGAATTGGCCCAGTGGGCAATGGTAGCGGCCCATTTTAATGTGCCGATGCTGATGATGAGCGGTGATGAAGCTGCATGCGTTGAAGCAAGGCAGTTTTTCCATCCAATAGAATGTGTAGCCGTCAAACGGGGAATCGGCAGAAACAAGGCGGAGCTTTTTGACCTGGATAAGGCCGTGTCGGGTATATACGAAGCGGCCAAAAGGGCAATATCCCTTGTCGGAAAAGCCAAACCGTTCAAACCCGCACTGCCCATGGAGATCATACTGGAATTGTACAGGAGCGATTATTGCGACAAGATAGCAAATAACCCGGGTGTGGAGAGGCTTGACGCAAGGACCGTCAGGAAAATTGCCGCAAGTTACCTGGAATTGTTTCCTTGGTAGGATATGGTATCACAATGTAATAATATCATGTTTTTTTTCACTTTCATGAGTTTTGGTTAAGACTTGTGTTGCCTGCCAGGCGCGTCTTGACGGGAGCGGCGGATAAATGTACAATAATTCATGGCTTATAATACGTAGTATGGCTTTTATAGCTTTATGTACATAGTTACATAGTATGGTTTTATATAGCTTTATAACGCACGTATAATTATAAACGCAATTATTAATTATAAACGCAATTATAATTTTAGAAGAGGAATAATAACATGAAACCGGGGATGAAACCTGATAAACCCAACATCTTGCTTATCCTGGCCGATCAGCACCGTTATGATTGCATAGGCTGCGCCGGAACCTATCCCGTGAATACGCCGAATATTGACAGGCTTGCCAGGGAGGGAGTATGGTTTTCCAATGCATATACGCCTATACCCGTATGTTGCCCTGCCAGGCAGTCAATGCTAAGCGGAAGGCGCCCCGAGACTTTTGGAGCACTGTGGAATTATAACGGGGGACTTAAAATTTCTGCCCTGGGCCCGGAGGAATATACCTGGGTCAAGGATTTAAAGGAGCACGGGTACCGGACGGGACACGCGGGGAAGTGGAGTATAAACCCTGAATATGGCCCATGCCATTACGGGTTTGATGACCAGGTGCAGGATTCTGGATACAGGGATTTTCGCAGCAAGGCATATCCGCAGGTTAAGTTTTTCAACGGCTTCTTCGGGGAGACCGATCCCGTTCCCCTTGAGCATTCACATACCCACTGGCTGGCAGGCCAAACCATGAAATTAATGGAGGAATATGCAAGGGACGGCCGCCCATGGCTTATAAGCCTTGATTTTTCCGAGCCCCACCTGCCTTGCAGGCCGTCGGAACCCTTTGCTTCAATGTATAACCCCTCGGATGTGCCGATGTGGCCAAGTTTCAAGGAAAACTTTGAAAACAAGCCTTATATACAAAAACAGCAGCTATACAGCTGGAACATCGATAATTTCACGTGGGACGACTGGGCACCTATCGTTGCAAGGTACTACGGGATAATTAGCCAAATTGATGATGCCATGGGAATAATATTAGACAGATTGGATTCACTCGGACTGGCTGAGAACACTCTGGTGATATACACATCGGACCACGGGGACATGTGCGGTGCCCACAGGATGATTGACAAGCATTACGTACTTTATGATGATATTGCCAGGGTCCCGCTGATAGCAAGGTGGCCTGGTATCATCAAGGGCGGCACCGTTTGTGATGATTTTATATGCCATTCCCTGGATATCCCGCCGACCATGCTTGATGTTACCGGCATAGGTAAAAAGGAATTTTTCCAGGGGAAATCATTCCTTCCCTTGCTTACGGGTGAAAGGAGTGACATGCCGGGTGAATGGAGAAACCATGTTGTTTCAACATACAACGGCCAGCAGTTCGGCCTTTATACCCAAAGGATGATAAGGACAAGGGAATGGAAATATATATGGAATACTACGGACATGGACGAGTTGTATGACTTGGTTAATGACCCCCATGAATTGCAAAATGTCATATACGAGTATCAGCACAAGGGACTTGTGGTGGAATTGAGGCGGAAACTATACGAGGAACTGGTAAGAGACGGTGACGGGCTGGTAAAGGGGAACGAGTGGATGAAAAACCAGCTGTTGGGCGGCAAAAAGCTTTAAATATGGAATTTTAAACAAGAACTAATAGTTTTATGGATTTAAAGCTTTTAAGCTTAATTGTTCAAGGCTAAAAAAGAGAAAGAAAAATAACAATAAAAAAGCATATGTACCTGTTCTAATATTCTATATTATGGCGATCATGTTAATATGTTTATGCTGATATATTTTTGTTAACATATTTATGTTAATACATTTGGGCTAATATATTAATATAAACTTTAGCGACAATAAATATGAAATCCGAAAGGATGATGCATGTGGTACAGCATGAGCTTATCGGAAGTGTTGTAAAGCTAAAGAAGTTTGCTCCCGTGGTTGACCTCCAGTGGGCCGATTCACTTGCTGAAGCTGTTGAAGCTAGTGAAGCTGGTGAAGCTGGCAAAGCTGATGACGGAGGAGACCTTAACCTGGTTGACAGCTATATTGTTACGGACGAGCTGGCAGCTCATTTTGAACGGGTGCTGGAAAGCTTAACCCTCAGGAGGCACGAGAAAAAGGCCTTAAGGGATGGCAGCCTGGTTGATACGGACATTCATTCGAGGGCGTATATTTTGCGAGGACAGTATGGTACCGGGAAGTCCTACTTCCTGCTCATGTTGAGTGCCCTGCTTGAATCCCTGGGAAATGAGCGGCTTTTCAAGGAATTGTACGGGAAGTTCGGCGTATTTGACGGTATAAAGCATCACATGGACAGCTTGAAGGAAGCCGGTATAAAATACCTGGTTGTAAGGATTGACGGTGTTAAAAATGCGGACATGCATTTTAACGAGCTTGTACAGAAAAAGGTTGTTTCAAGGATACAAGCAGCCATTGGGGAGGTGGATTTTTGCGACAGCTACGGCATTGCCATCCGCAAGTTGGAGGGATACAGGGAAGACCCCGTGTTTTCAAAACTGCTGCAGGATGCCCTCGAAAGCAGGTCAATATCTTATGATTGGCTAATTGATAGCTTGAAGACTTCGAAAAGGAAGGGCATCAAAACTTACCGGGAAATCATCGAATCCATCACAAGGCACAGGATAGACGAAGGCTTTGATTCCCTGGAGGACTTCCTGCGCTCGGCATCATCATACATAAGGGGCAAGGGCTACAGGGGACTAGTAATCCTGTTTGACGAATTTTCAGCATACGTAAGTGCTTCCATAGAAGACGGGAGGATAACCACCGATTTAGCATCTATACAGTCGCTGGCACAGCTTACCCTGCCAAGGGAAGGCCAGGAGTTGTTCTTTGTCTGCTCAATGCACATAGATATAGGCAGGGTACTGGGTAATGTAATGAACACCGCCGAGGAGATACAGAAGGTCAGGGGAAGATTCTCGGAGATGACGCTGAGCTTCAGCAACAGCGCAAACCTCGTAGAGAATATTCTTGTGGTGGACAGGGACAGGTTTACCGGGCTGCAAAGGAAATACAAGGAGTATTTCGGAGCCCTCCCGGCAAGGTATCCCGGCATGGTAAAGGTTTACCCGGTACATCCCCACACGGTGAACAGCATTATCAGCGTTTCAAGCAAGTTTGCCCAGAATGAAAGGACAATCTTTTCATTTTTTGCCGATACGGTGAGCAAGAAATTAAGGGAGCCTGTTATTAAGGATGGGAGGCTTAACCTGGTTACAACCGGTGACATATATGATTATTTTATCGATACGATATCCGAGCACAACGCGATTATCAAGGACAGTGCCATGCGGTGCCTGTCCTTTTGCAGGACCGGGCTTGAGAAGGACGTGATTAAAGCCCTTGTTATTGCAAACGTTTCAGCCGGTGAGGATTTTGATTCAAGGCTTTCCTCGAGGGATATATCCTTTATCCTTGGAGTGGATGATACAAGGCAGATTGATATGTTTCTCAAGGGAATGAGCGCCAACCCGGCGTCCAACATTATATTCTACGAAAGGGACTACCGCTTCGAGTTTATAGCGTCGGGCGGCACTGCGGCGGACATATCCGCAGAACTTGAGAAGGAGGCATTGCAGGTTGAGCCCTATGATGCCTTGCTGGCCTTGTTGGAAGAGTATGCTCCCTCCGTCTGTATAAGGAAAGCATACAATATTAATCCCTCGAAGAACCTGATGCCCGTAAGGCGGAATTTAAGCGGTGTTATATACAGGCCAGCGGATTTTTTAAAGGTGGCACAGCAGGAAATATCCGAAGTCAGCAAGGATGGCAAGATAATATTTATCGTACCTGCTTTCGATGACAAGGCGGAGAAGGATTTTATTGAAAATGTAAAGGCGCTGCTTGCTGATGCACCTGCAAATGTTTGCGTGGGCATACCTAAAAGCTTTCCATACCATATAGAAAAGGACCTGGCCTTTTTCGTTGTTTCAAGAAAAATGGAGCAGGCGGGCGGTCTTGACGAAAACAGCATGAAAACGCTCAAAAAACTGCAAAAGCCCGTGGAGAAGATGGTGGATTATGAAATAAAGAAGTTTGGAAGCATATCCAATTTTACCTTTGTATTTAACGGCAACATTGTCGAAGAAAGATTTTCAAATATCGAGGAGCTGTTTAAATTCTTGATGTCAAGACACTACAGCAAGTTCCCCCTGGACAGCGCCCAGCCGATCCATGGCAAGAATTCGGTTCACGGCCTGGTGGAGAATTTCTTCGTATTCGGCGAAAAGACAAATATACCCGAGAATTATTCTTCCGAGATGGACAAGCTTATAATGGAAGTGCTAAAGCCCCTGGACCTGGTCAAGGTTGAGCGGAGCGGCTCTGGGCACTCGGCAAGGCTCAAGATACCAGGGGAGGATAATAATCCGAAATCCTTCGAGATCTGGAATATCGTGAATGATGTTTCAAGGCCGGTGAAGGAAATATTCAGCATGCTTGAAAAGGCTCCTTACGGGTTGCCGGATTACATGGTGGAGCTCTACATTGCTGCAGCCGCAGCGTCCAACCAGCTGGCCATAAGCTACAAGGGACAGGTGATGCAGCTTAACAAGATGAGCATAGCGCTTGTAAATTCACCGGGCTATGCCCTGGAAAAGGTCAGGATTGCATCACCCGAGTTAAAAGCCAAGGTTAAGAGGGTGTGGAGCATTTTTGGAAGGATTGGTGCAAGGTGCGGGGCCGGGAGTTTTGACCCCGAGGTGCCCCAGGGTGACGAATCAGTGCGCTCACTGCTAGCTGCCGATGTATCCGATGTGAAAAACGTGCTGGAGAATTTGCAGGGACGGTTGGAAATTTTTCATGTCAAGAACAGCTTGGTTATTAAGCTAATAAAAGCACTGTATGATTTGGGGGCGATAAAAAATCCTGTAAACTTCATGGAAGCATTTACGCTGCTGCCCCGGGAGGTGTGCGGCATAAATGACGATGCGGCAGCTTACGAGTGCTTTGACAAGTATTTTGAATTCCTGGCGGAGCTGGGCGGCTGCCTTGATTCCATAAGAAAAATGGATACTGCTTTAAATAGCATGAGGAACCTGGAGGTCATACAGGAGGATTACCTGGAGGATTTTGAAGAGCTTGCTGCGACGGGTATTGGTGAGTTAAAACAGGCTGATATGGATGAGCCAAAACCGGTTGACCTTGATGATGAGTTTAAACCGGTTGGTACAGCAGAACTTAAACCCTCCGGTATCAGCACTTTTGAACCAGGAAGCATTAATGAACTCAAATCGGCTTATTTCGAGGTGGTCGGCGATTATGAGCAGTTGAAGAGGGAAATATCGAGCAATGTTATTCCACCTGGCATGCCTGGAGGAATAGAGGACAAGCTGAAAAAGCTGGTTGCCGCTTATAACGCGGCATTTGCAGGGTTTCATGCAGTGGTTTCCGGGAGAGCAAGGGAACTGGCTTCCATTCTCAAGGGCCCCGCAGTGCAATTGATAGAAGCGTTTGAAAGAATAAACTTCAGGAATATAAAAAGAATTGAAGATTTGCATAATGAGCTGCGCGGGATAAAAGTATGCAATTGTGAATTGACGCAAGAAGACGATGAGCCGCTGAATTGCTCCTGTACCGGTTCCCTGGCAGGCCTGGCCGGACTGGTGGATCAATTGCAGTTAATAAAGCGTACCGATGAATCCATTAGAAGGCAGGTTGGCAATATTGGAGGGAATCACGTTGCAAAGCTGCTTTCACTTGACAACAAGGCGGAGGGGCGCACCGTAACGCTGGGTGATTACTTAAGGGCTGTTGATGTGAAGAAGACTGTCGATGAGAAGAAGGAGATTGGTGAAAGAGAAGAGCTTGATGAAAGAAAAGGAATTAGCGAAACAGAAGGGGTTCGCGAAAGAGAAGAGATTGATGAAGAAAAGAAGGCTAGTGAAAAGGAAGAAAAAAACACCCGCTTCCTTGTGCGGGATTGGGAAGCCCTTAAAGGATACTTGGAAAAAGGCTTTGAAAATTTAGCTGAAAGTAATGCCGGGGAGGCAATACGCTTGTTGACCAGGCTTTCCAGGCATATTAATTCGTACCTGGCTGAATGCGAGGTTTCAAAGAATCAGCAGGAATCCAAGGAAAAGGCGAGGAAAAAAATAGGGTTCAGCAGGTTATATGCAGAGATACGTTCGGAAATAGTAAATTCAGGGTACAAGGTTGTTACCGTGGATGATTTTGCACGGACGCTGATACGCGTAATCGACAGGGCAAAAAAGGAATACGACGATGTGGACATAGACGGGTAAGCAGTCCTGTTTCATTCAAGCAGGCATTTCTTGGAAAATTTATTGGAATTAGCGATATTTATTGTTAAGAGGAAGTGGTGTCGTGGTTAAAAAAATGTTTGATTTAACAGGAAAAGTTGCAATAATTACCGGGGCCAGCAGGGGTTTGGGACAATATTTCGGGCGGGCCTTGGCAAGCGCAGGTGCCGACCTTGTAATAACTAGCAGGAGCATTAATTCCCTTGAAAAGTTTAGAGAAGAAATTGAGTCCATGGGAAGGAAGGCATTCCCTGTTGAGCTTGATGTGTGTGATTACAACAGCATACAGCAAATGGTGGAGAAAGCATATGAAGAATACGGTAAGATAGATATTCTTGTTAATAATGCTGGATGCAATATCAGGAAACCTGCCTTGGATATAACATGGGATGACTGGAACACAGTCCTTGATACTAATCTTCGCGGTTCTTTTTTTATTGCCCAGGCCGTAGCGAGAAAAATGATCCCGAGGAACTATGGACGGGTAATAAATATAGGCTCTGTCACCAGCGTTTTTGGTTATGCAGGAATTACACCTTATTGTGCAAGCCGGGGCGGAGTTAAGCAGATGACGATGAGCTTGGCGGATGAATGGGGAAAATATGGTATTACGGTAAACTGCCTTGCCCCCGGCTGGTTTAAAACGGAACAAAACAAGATCCTGTACGAAGACAAGGAATGGGTTGAATATATATGCGACAGGATACCGCTCAAGCGTCCCGGCCAGCCAGATGACCTAAACGGTATAATTGTATTCCTGGCATCAGATGAAAGCGAGTACATGACAGGCCAAACAATACTTGTTGACGGGGGCATTTCTACGGGAGCAACCCGGGCTACAAGCAAAAAGCAGGTTAAATAATTTATTAAACTTGGGCAAAACTATATCAATAAACCATACCAAAAGGAGCAGTAAATGGGGAAAGTTGAGTGAATGCAAGGCATGGATTGCAAGTTGTTAAGATGCATGACATTTAATATTTGCAGCGGCAATGCAGAAAAGGAAAATGATAATTCATGGAAACATAGAAAAGAAATGGTGGCCAGCATAATACGTTTTCACCGTGTTGATGTTGCAGGGCTTCAAGAGGTTCTCAAAAATCAGCTTGACGACCTGTCAAGGCTTCTTCCCGATTATGCATGGATAGGTGTGGGCAGGGATGATGGGATTGAGAAGGGAGAGTTTACACCCCTGTTTTACCTTAAGAACCGCTTGGAAGTCTTGGAGTCAGGGCATTTCTGGCTGTCGAAAACCCCGGATGTACCAGGAAGCAGGAGCTGGGACGCCGTATGCAGGCGTATTTTAACATGGTCCAAGTTTCGTGACAGGATCACAGAAAAGGTATTCTTCCTGTTTAACACCCATTTTGACCATATAGGTTTTAATGCAAGACGAAAAAGCGCCCATCTGCTGTTGAGGAAAATCCATGAAATTGGGGAGGGCTTGCCCGTAGTTGTTACGGGGGATTTTAATTGCAATGAAAGAAGCGAAACATATAGCATATTAACAGATTACAAGAATAAGGACACGGAATATAGGGGTTTGCGGAATGCCCGCCTAGAATCCTGCTATGATCATCACGGGCCCACCATAACCTACCATAATTATAATGCGACCAGAATTTTTGCCCTAATGAGGAAATTCAAGAGGTTGAAGAGTGCCCTGGATAGATTTAACGTTGAAATGAGCCTTGACTTCATATTTGTTAAAAATGACGTGAAAGTGTTACAGCATGCTGTTTTAGCCGATACATGGGATGGATGGTATCCCTCGGACCACATGCCGGTGGTTGCCGACGTTGTCATCGATGATGCAGCCATGAATCAAAAAAGTTTTTTAAGCTGTTGAAATCATCCCGGTGAATGTGTTACAATATACAGGCGGCAGATAAAAAACAAGGGATATACTTTGCGGATTAATAATTGACCATACAATTGAATAGAAGATGAATAGAAGAGTTGTTGCCGGGATGTAGCGCAGTTTGGCTAGCGCGCTTGGTTCGGGACCAAGAGGTCGCAGGTTCAAGTCCTGTCATCCCGACCAAAGGAACGACAAGGGTTTAAAGGGTTAAACCCTTGTTTTTTATTTTTTAGTTGGGAAAAAATATGGGGTGCTTGACAAAACAATAAATTGCATTCAAACTGTAAATGATAAAGCTTGTGATGCCATGAAGCGGAGGGTAAGCGTTGGTGGTAATAAGCGACAACATATTGAGCAGCGTGGAAAAACCTGCCAGGTATACGGGCAATGAATGGAACATGGTCGGGAAAAACCCGGAAACCGTGGATATACGGTTTGCTTTTTGTTTTCCCGACGTTTACGAGGTGGGCATGTCCCACATGGGGTTGAAAATATTGTATCATCTTATTAATGAAAGGGAAGATACTTATTGTGAAAGGGTATTTGCCCCATGGGTGGACATGGAGGCTAAGATGAGGGAAAACAATATCCCGCTGTTTTCACTTGAAACCAAGGATCCGGTAAAAACATTTGATTTTGTTGGTTTTACCTTGCAATACGAGATGAGCTATACCAATATCATCAACATGCTTGACCTTGCAGGGATTCCTGTCAGGGCTGAAGACAGGGGGGAAGGATGGCCCTTTGTATGCGCCGGCGGCCCCTGTGCATATAACCCGGAGCCCCTGGCGGAAATCATGGATTTTTTTGTGATTGGTGAAGGGGAAGAAATAATAAATGAAATATTGGATTTGTACAAGGAGTGGAAAAAATCCGGCTGTTCCCGGGAAGAGTTTTTAGGGGCGGTTGCACTGGTTGACGGCGTGTATGTGCCAAGGTTCTACAACGTCGACTACAATCCGGATGGCACCGTAAAAGAAATAAGGCCGTCAAACGGCAAGTTCCCGGAAAAGATAAAGAAAAGGATAATTCGAAATTATGATGATGTTTACTTTCCAGGAAAAATCATTGTGCCATATATAGGTATAGTGCATGACAGGATAATGCTGGAGCTTTTCAGGGGTTGTATAAGGGGATGCAGGTTTTGCCAGGCAGGGTTCGTATACAGGCCGTACAGGGAAAGGAACTGTGAAAATCTGACTGATATAGCGGAGAAACTGGTGGATAGCACCGGTTACGAGGAGATATCCCTTACTTCCCTCAGCACAAGCGACTACAGCCAGCTGAGCAGGCTGACCAGCGCCTTGACGGAGAAAATGGGAGAAAGGAAGGTAAGCTTGTCCTTCCCCTCGCTGCGCATAGATTCATTTACCCTTGATTTAATGAAAAAGGCGCAGGAGGTAAGAAAAAGCGGGCTTACTTTTGCCCCGGAGGCCGGGACCCAAAGATTGAGGGATGTAATTAACAAGGGTGTCAGGGAGGAGGATTTGTTAAATTCGGTTGAGCTGGCATTCAGCGGCGGCTGGAACAATGTCAAGCTATATTTCATGATCGGGCTTCCCACTGAAACATATGAAGATATCGAAGATATTGCAGACCTTGGTAAAAAGGTTGTTGACGTGTATGCTAAGGTTCATGCAGGGGATAAAGGGAAGGCGAAAAGCCTTAATATAACAATAAGTACATCTTCCTTCGTGCCAAAACCGTTTACACCTTTCCAGTGGGAACCGCAGGATACAATCGAAATATTAGAGGATAAGCAGAAGCATTTGAAAAACGTTATATTGTCAAGGCGCTTGAAAAGCATAAAATACAACTGGCATGACCCTGAATTAAGTTTCATGGAAGCAGTATTTTCCAGGGGTGACAGGCGGACAGGCAATGTCTTGGTGACGGCATGGCGGAAAGGGTGCAAATTCGACGGCTGGGGAGAGCATTTCAAGTTTGACAGGTGGATGGAAGCCTTTGAAGAACGGGGTATTGACCCTTCTTTTTATGCGAACAGGAAAAGGGAATACGGGGAAGTATTCCCGTGGGACCATATTGATGCAGGGGTTAGGAAAGATTTCCTTGCCTTGGAAAATAAAAAAGCATATAGAGGTGAAACCACCCCCAACTGCAGGATGCGGTGCAGTGGCTGCGGGGCGGCTTCCTTGCTGGGAGGTGCCTGCCTTGGTGTTTAAAGGGGAGGCGGACAATAGAGGTAAGATTAATAGTAACGGTAATACTGATAGTGAAGGTAATATTGATAGTAAAGTTAAGACAGGTAAACAGGGTAAGACATGGCAAACAGGCAAGGCAGGTGAAACCGGCAATGCGGGGAAAACAGGCAATACGGGGAGAACAGGCAAAACAGGAAGAATGGGGAAAACAGGCAATGGGGGAAGAACGGGGAGGATAGGCATGGCAGGTAAGGCGAATATGATTGGTAACAAGGGAAAAACAGGTGATGCTGCAAATACTGGTAAAGCGGGAAATGTAGACAACCCGTGCAGCATACGGGCAAGATTTACGAGGGGGGAAGAGCTTAAGTATATTTCGCACCTGGATATTGCCAGGGCTTTCCAAAGGGCATTAAGGCGTTCACGGGTTCCAATAAGTTATTCCGAGGGCTTTAACCCTCAACCCCATGTTGTATTCGGCCTGCCCCTGGCGGTTGGGGTTACAAGCGAGGCGGAGTATGCTGATTTCCGGCTTTACAGGTACATGGAGCCCGGTGATTTTATGGAGCGCTTGAATATTGAACTGCCGCAGGGGCTTAAATTGTGCGAGACGAAGATCAAGCGGAGCAAGGAGAACATAATGGCTGGCATATCCTTTGCTTCGTATAAGATATATGTACATTCCAGCCTTGGCATGGGAATAGGCGAAGCCAGGAAAAAAGCAGCTGAGTTTATAAAACTGGAGACTATAATGGTGCCAAAAGAAGAAAAGCAAGGTAAAGAAAAGCGGGGCAGGGCACTGGAAAATCCAGGTATACATGCAGAAGATAACACAGGAAAAAACAATACAGGGGGAAATTATGCGGGCGAAGAAGGTGGAAAAAACACGGGGCAAAGCATGGAGAAAAACGAGGTTAATATAAAATCCATGGTTCACAAGCTTGACATAGAAGAACGTGCAGCAGAAGGCATGGAAGAAGATGCCGGCGGTTTTATAATTTCAGCCCTGGTGAGCGCAGGAAGCAGGGGAAATTTGAAACCTGCCGCACTGGTGTCTGCAATAAATAGATATATGAAAACAGATTTTCAAATCATGCATGTACACCGGACCGGTTTGTTTATAGAAGACACGGGAAAGATAACCAACCCCTTGTCTCCCCGTGCACTGGGATATTAAATATGTCGTTTTCTATTGTTTCGGGCGGCATTATCAAATGCTTGATTCCACGCGGGATATTGAAAACCTGGTTTCTGCATTGATGTCAACTGCTTGTTTTCTACAGCACTTTGCAGGAGGTGAAATGGTTGGCAAATGAAATTCTTATAGAGGTTTTGCCCGAAGAAACAAAAGTGGCAATATTGGAAAACAGGGAGCTCGTGGAAATATACACGGAACGGTTTAATTTAAGAATGATGGAAGGAAATATTTACAGGGGAAGGGTGACGAGTGTATTGCCCGGCATGCAGGCAGCCTTCGTGGATATTGGTTATGCAAAGAATGCTTTCCTATATTTGAATGATGTGGTTTGCAACAACCATACCTGTAACAGGGTTAGCGAGCTTTTAACCCCGGGGCAGGAGCTAACGGTCCAAGTCATAAAGGAAGCATCAGGAAACAAGGGACCAAGGGTAACAACTCGAATAACCCTGCCCGGCAGGTACCTGGTTTTACTGCCCGGTGCGGATCATGTCAAGGTGTCAAGAAAAATTGAAAATGAATTGGAAATAAACAGGTTAAAGGAAATTGCCGAAGAAATAAAACCGGAAAACATGGGGTTAGTTGTAAGAACGGTTGCAGAAGGAAAGGACAAGGAAGACTTTCTTAATGATATACAGTTTTTAGTAAACCTTTATGATACGATATGTCAAAGGAAAGCAAAAGGCATTGTTCCCAGGTGCATACACAGGGATAGCGATTTGTTCTTCAGGGCTATAAGGGACTTTTTTACGCCTGCGGTGGACAAGCTTGTTATAAATGACAGGGAGCATTATTCGAAGGCAATGGAATACATTGAAATGATTTCCCCTTCATTAAAAAACAGGGTAGAGCACCTTGACAAAAGCAAGAGCTTGTTTGACTACTACAATATTGACTACAGGCTTCAAAAGTTACTTTCCAGAAAGGTCTGGCTGAAATCCGGCGGGTATATTGTTATTGACCGGACGGAGGCGCTTACCGCCATAGACGTTAATACCGGGAAATATGTAGGAAAAGACAACCTTGAAAATACGGTATTGAAAACAAATATGGAAGCGGTTGCCGAGATTGGAAGGCAGTTAAGGCTCAGGGATATTGGCGGGATTATCGTAATTGATTTTATTGATATGGATGACATCATGCATAAACAAATGGTTATGGACGAATTAAAA
>JAAZDH010000238.1 GCA_012512865.1 Clostridiaceae bacterium
GCGTAAGCCCGGGGAAATACCGGGAATCCAGGGGACAGTAAGCAAGCTGGAGGGATATTTTAACCTGCAGGTTGCATGTTTATGATATAATATATGATATAAACAGTGTACAAGTAAACGGTGTGCAAGTAAATAGTACATAAAAAAATAGACATATAAACAATATAATAATTTTATTGCAAAACAGGAGGCGTATAGTATGAGTATTTTAAATGAAATTTCTCTAAACTTGCAGCAAGGTAAAGCAAAAAATGTAAAAGAACTGGTGCAAAAGGCAATTGATGAAGGAATCAGCGCGGAAAAAATCTTGGAAGAAGGGCTTTTGTCAGGCATGAGCGTTATCGGGGAAAAATTTAAAAACAACGAAGTTTATGTGCCTGATGTCCTCATTGCCGCAAGAGCAATGAATGCAGGTTCCGAGATTCTAAAACCGTTACTTGCATCCAGCGGGGTTAAAGCAAAAGGTACGGTTATACTTGGCACTGTAAAAGGCGACCTTCATGACATTGGCAAAAACCTGGTCAGGATGATGATGGAAGGAAAAGGCCTCGAAGTAATAGACCTGGGAATTGACGTTCCTACGGATAAGTTTATTCAAGATGCAATTGAACATAATGCCCAGATTATTGCTTGTTCAGCCCTCCTTACAACCACAATGGGTGAAATGAAAAATGTTGTTGAAGCAGCAAAACAGGCAGGAATAAGGGACAAAGTGTCCATTATGGTGGGTGGCGCACCTGTAAACGAGAATTTCTGCAAGAATATTGGCGCAGATGTGTACAAGCCGGATGCAGCTTCTGCTGCTGATGCTGCCGCTGAAATATGCATGGCAAAGAACTAATAAGCAAGGAACTAATACGTGGGACCAATATAAAAGGGGACGGTTCTGTGTCTTTTTTTCCGGGACACAGGACAGTCCCCTGTTTTACTTTATACCAGCAGCGCCGTGTTTAAACCATGCTTTATTTATTTAAGCTGTGACATGTTTTAACCGCGCTTTGCGCTTTGTTCCAGCCACGCCGTATTTTATATTTTAGCCTTGCCGCGCTTTAAGTTTCAACCTTTTTTATGTTTTCTCCCTTGTTTTATATCCATCCCCGCTTATATCTCCATTATTATAGGTAATATCATGGGGTTCCTCTTTGTTTTTTCGTACAGGAAACGGCTCAAATCCTCTTTAATAACGTTCTTGATAACCGACCAGCCGGGCTTTTTCTTTTCATCGCATTTCGTAAGGGCATTCCGGGCAACCTCTCTTGCCTGCTCCATCAAATCTTCCGCCTCCCTTACGTAAACAAAACCCCTCGAGATAATGTCGGGTCCCGCAATTAATGCACCGGTTTCCTTTTCAGTAGTTATCACTATTACAATTAACCCGTCCTGGGATAAATGCTTTCTATCCCTGAGGACTATATTCCCCACGTCGCCGACTCCCAGCCCGTCGACAAATACCCTTCCCGAGGGTACGCTGCCGTTTACCTGGGCGCCATCGCATGATATTTCCAGCACTTTCCCGATATCCATTATAAATATATTTTCCATCGGCATGCCCAGCTCGTAAGCCAGGTTTGCATGCCGTTTCAGGTGCCTGTATTCCTCGTGGACAGGCATGAAATATTTAGGCTTTACA
>JAAZDH010000239.1 GCA_012512865.1 Clostridiaceae bacterium
CCATGGGTATCAATATTGATGTAATAAAAGAGATAAAAAAGGCGGAAGAAAAGGCGGATAAGATTATTGAAGATTCCGTGAACCAGGCGCGGGATATTGTAATGGCTGCAGAAAAGAACAGGCAGTTGATTATTGAAGAGGCATTGGAAAGCGGGGAAATAGATGCCAGGGAATTATCCGGCAATAAAGAGAAAGAGGCCCGTGAAGAGATTCAAAGGTTATACGAAGCAGCAGAGGAAGAGGTGCAGCTCTTAAAAAAGGAAATTGAGCCAAGAATTAAGGCGGCAGTTGACGCGGTTATTGAAAGGATAGTGAAAATCCATGGCAATAGTTAAGATGTACAAGGTTTTGATAATCGGCATGGAAAGCCAAAAGGCGGAAGTCCTGGAGAAGCTCTTGGATGTTGGTGTCCTGGATATAAGCGATTTGAGCGGAGTAGCACTGCAAGAAGAATGGAACAGGCTAGTGGATGGTGACGGACAGGAAAGGGAAGTTGAAATACTTGAGTCCGATATTGGAAAAGTTGAATACGCCCTGGAATACCTTTCATTGTATGATAAACGGAGGAAGGGGCTTTTTGAGCCTAAAAGGATTGTTGAAGCAGGTGTTTGCGAGGAAATAGCCAGAAACAAGGAAAAGCTTCTTTCTGCCGTAGAAGAAATAAACAAGTTTGATGAAAAATTTGCGCAATTAAAAAAGGAAAAAAACAGGCTTCAAAATCTCATTGATGCCTTGGAACCTTGGAAAGCATCAGGAATACCACTGGATTTAGCTTCGACGAAAACCACCGGCATCATGTTTGGCGTAATTCCTGCGGTAAAGAATATTGAGCAGGTAATAGGTGATATTGGGAAGGAAGTGCAGGAGTGTTTTATTGAGATAGTAAGCGCGGACAGGGACCAGGCTTATCTCCAGGTTGTTTTTCACAAATCGAGAGAGGAAGAATTGGTGGAGCTTTTAAAACAAAAGAATTTCAACAGGGTGGTTTTTGATTTGCAAGGGACTGCAGCGGAAAATATTAATCTTTTGAAGTTAAAAATTACAGAAATTGAAAAAAAGCATCAAGAGTTAACGAAGGAGATATTCAAATATGCAAGCATGATAGAAGACCTGGAAGCTCTTTATGATTGCCTTGGTATCTTAAGGGACAAGAAAGATGTGCTTAAAAGGCTTGTTAAAACGGACAAGGCATTTATGCTTGAAGGATGGGTACCGGAACCTTCCCTTGAGAGTTTTAAAAGTAAAATGGAAAGTGTAAGCCGCGGGGACTGCATATTCTATGTAAGGGAGGGCAAAAAAGAGGAGGAGGGATATCCCATACTCCTTGAAAACAGCCGGTTTGTAAAACCTTTTGAACTTGTTACTGAAATGTATAGTCTGCCAAAGGCTTACGAGATTGACCCGAACCCGTTAATGGCCCCATTTTTTGCGGCTTTCTTTGGTTTAATGGTGAGCGATGCGGCATACGGGCTTTTAATGGCCCTGGGAGCGATGCTTGTGCTGTACAAATTCAAACCTGAAGGGGTTTTTAGGAAGATAGCAAGTCTTTTATTCTGGGGGGGTATTTTTACTTTTATTTGGGGAGCGCTGTTTGGAGGCTGGTTCGGGGACGCTGTTGAAATAATTACATCAGGCCGTTTTAAAATTAAACCCCTCTGGTTTAACCCATCGGAGGACCCGATGAGGCTGTTAATATGGTCCTTTGTATTCGGTGTCATACATCTATATGTCGGTATGGGAATTAAGGGATACAACCTTGCAAGGGAAGGCAAGGCAAAAGATGCAATCCTTGATGTGGGTTCCTGGTATGTATTTTTAACCGGGCTGTTTATGCTTCTCGCCGGGGGCCTTATCGCTGCGATAGGCAAGTACATGGCAATTGGGGGAGTAATTCTTCTTGTCCTTACCCAGGGAAGGCATGAAAAGAACATAATCAAACGCCTTTTCAAAGGCGTGGGAAGTCTTTATAATACGGTGGGCTTTGTAAGCGATGTACTGTCTTACTCCAGGTTGCTTGCATTGGGTCTTGCCACGGGGGTTATTTCCTCGGTTGTGAATACGATGGGCACAATGCTTGGTTTTAGCATACCTGGCATAATCCTGCTAACAGTTGCTTTTGTTATCGGGCATCTTTTCAATTTATTGATTAACACGATTGGAGCCTTTGTTCACGCAAGCCGCTTGCAATACGTGGAGTTTTTCGGGAAGTTTTACGAAGGAGGGGGCAAACCTTACAAGCCCTTCAAAATAAATACCAAGTATATTAATATTGTTGATGGGAGGAAATCGTGAAATGGAACTGATCAAGGTATTTTTAAACGGTAATTTCCTGGCAATAATAGGTGCAGCATTTGCGGTAATTTTTGCGGGGATAGGTTCTGCAAAAGCCGTGGGTATGGTTGGCGAAGTTTCGGCAGGTGTTGTTACTGAAGAACCTGAAAAATTTGCCCAGACCCTGCTGCTTCAAGCTTTGCCAGGAACCCAGGGCATATACGGCCTGATGACGGCATTCATGATTCTTTTTAGGATAGGTGTGGTAGGAGGTCCTGTAAAGGAATTGACAACGGTACAAGGATTGCTCTTCTTAATAGCATCACTGCCGGTAGCGATAGTCGGTTACAGGTCGGCCATATCCCAGGGGAAAGCTGCCATAGCCGGTGTGGGCATTATTGCCAAGAGGTCCCAGGAACTAGCAAAGGCTGTTACTTTTGCAGCGATGGTTGAAACTTATGCCGTATTGGCCTTGTTAGGTTCGATACTGATGGTTTGGGGTATAGAATTATAATGATAAAACTGGATTATAATAATTACGACTGGCAGAATAATACAATTGGCAGAAGGATGTGTTCCTGATGGAGGGAGCGGAAAAGATTATTAATAAAATACTGGAGGATGCCCGTATCAAGGCTGATAATATTATCATGCAGGCAAGAA
>JAAZDH010000240.1 GCA_012512865.1 Clostridiaceae bacterium
GTATATGATACTTTAAATGTTGATATAGGAGTATCAAATTATATTTTCAAGGTTTCCGGCTCCCGTCTTACATTTGAAGGTTACAGAAAAATATATGAGGAGGAGCAGGCTGATAATAACGGTGAGGGTGAAAAAAGGGAAGATGCCGGGGAAAATAATGTTGATATTGATTTGCCCGAGCTTGACGAGGGTGAGATACTGAACCTGCAAAAGCTTACGCCTGAGCAGCATTTTACCCAACCTCCTCAAAGATATACCGAGGCAACACTGGTTAAAGCCCTTGAAGAAAAGGGGATAGGCCGTCCAAGTACTTATGCCCCCATTATTACTACCATACTTGCAAGGGATTACGTGGCAAGGGATGGCAAGTATCTTTATCCGACCGAACTTGGAAAAATAATCACAAGCTTATTAAAAGCCCATTTTAAGGATATTGTTGATGTGCAATTTACGGCATTAATGGAGGAACAGCTCGATAGTATTGAAGAGGGAAAGAAAAAATGGGTGGAAGTAGTAAGAAATTTCTATGAGGATTTTGAGCATACATTGAAGGAGGCCGAGGCTAAAATAGGCCATGTAGAAGTGCCGGAAGAAACAACCGGGGTTATTTGCGAAAAGTGCGGGAGAAATATGGTTGTAAAGCAGGGCAGGTATGGGAAATTCCTGGCATGCCCCGGATTCCCTGAATGCAAAAATACCAAACCCATAGTGGAGGATACCGGATTATTATGCCCTGAATGCAAGGGCAGGTTGTTGGTGAAAAGGACCAAGAAGGGCAGAAAATATTATGGATGTGAGAATTACCCCGGATGCAAATATATGACATGGAGAAAACCAAGCAAGTAAAATACCTTGCCTTGACAAGGACATGAACTGGCAACTCCTGAAATAAACTTTCCAGCCATGAGGAGCTTTTCTTAACTGCCATATTAATAACAGTTATATTAGTTCTAAATCTAATTAATACTTACAGGGTATTATTGCACTTGGTGTAAAAATTTGTAATACTATTCAAAAACTACCGCCAAAATATGTCATTTTGTAATTATACCATAATCCAGTTGTAAAAAAATTAGAAAAAAATAATAAAAAAATGTTGAATTTTATCAAGTCTTATGTTAGTATTTATATTGCTCACAATATGTATAATTTTACATATTTGTAAAAAGCAACAAGTAGTTGCTGTCGCATTGTGAAGAGGTGATGTAAATGCTGGACAACATGTTTAGTCACACAAGAATACAAGAAAAAGCACTTGATGCTACATGGTTGAGAAACAAGGTCATAACCCAGAACATTGCAAATATTGATACTCCAGGTTATAAAAGAAAAACAGTCAAGTTTGAACAATTCTTGAGCAGGTACCAAAAAGAAGGATTCAAAGGGTTAAAAACACATACCAGGCACATTGATATAGACGGTAAAAGCAACCTAGATAACCTTAACGCTGAAATAGCAGTTGATAATAGCCATTTAAGCTCAAGGCTCGATGGCAACAACGTGGACATAGAAAGTGAAACCGCCCTGATGGCGGAAAACGCCATAAGATATAACGTTCTTGCTCAAAATATAAATTCAGGTCTGAAAAGGATAAAAACAGTTATTAATGAAGGGAGAAGATAGTAAATGGGCTGTTTTGATGCTTTGGATATAGCGGCATCCGGATTATCCGCACAAAGGCTGAGGATGGATATAATAGCACAAAACATAGCAAACATAAATACCACTAGAACTGGGGATGGTACTCCCTACAGGAGAAAGGTAGTTGTTTTTGAAACAAGGAAAAACACAATTCCTTTTTCTAGGTATTTAAGTGAATCCAGCAGGAAGAAGCACATCGGGGACGGGGGCGGAATACGAGCTGTTCGCATCGTGGAGGATCCTTCACCGTTAAAAATGGTATATGACCCTGGGCATCCCGATGCAAATGAAGAAGGATATGTAGAAATGCCCAATGTTGATATTGTTGCAGAAATGGTAAACATGATTTCTGCGTCCCGTTCTTACGAGGCAAATGTTACATCAATCAACACGACGAAAAGCATGGCTTTTAAAGCCTTGGAAATCGGCAAATAAGGAATCTGGTGCAATACAGGGAATTGATAACGTGTAAAACATAAATCGATACTTAGCATTAAACACTGGCATTAAAGTACTGGATATTAAATTTAAATAATTAAGTAATTATAGAAAGAGAGAGAAGGGGAGTTGCCATGAATACCAACAGTATCAGCAGTTTAATGACTGGCGGAATATTTTCAGACCATTTTGCTTCGAACGTAAAAAATAAAAATGTGGGTATTTTTGCAGAATTCCTTAGCCAAGCCCTGGATAAAACAAATTGCATGATAC
>JAAZDH010000241.1 GCA_012512865.1 Clostridiaceae bacterium
CTTCTTATCAAGGGGATCACAGCAACCGTAGTATACAAGGCCGAACCTTTCAAACCATTTATTGCAGTAATTCAGCTCAAATTCCTCGTGCATCTCCGGTGACACGGTGGCAAACATCTGGGCAAGTCCATAGGTCCACAGGTCCCTGGCCCTCGGCTTTTCCGGGTTGAAACCGGGAGCCGGCAATTCATCCGTGTAAGCACCCGTGCAGTGTATGGTTGTCTGGCCATACCCCAAGAGGCCTTTTTCTTCGAGTTGGTCAAGCATTAAAAGATAGGCATTTGTAAGCCTGGCCATTATCTTGTGAATGAATTCAGGCCTGTCAACAAGGTCATACAGGATGTTTCCCACGCCCTTCCACGTGCTTATTTGGTCCCAGGCGCTAATGTTGGGCAAGCATCCTTGCGGGCGGATGTCAATTACACCATCAAGCAAATCATGTGCCTTTTCCAATTTCTTCTTTGTTGCTTCCTCGTCATAGTACACTTCAGGCATCTTGATTTTCTCCAGGTCCTCCTCGGTTTTAAGCTGGTCTTGGAATTTATGGCTGACCACGGTATTTAAAGGGTCGATAGCCAAGGTTTGTTCCTCGACCCTCATGCCAAAATCCGCCCCGCGGATAACCTTGTTAACTTCTACGTACGGTTCAACCACCATATCACCGGGCATGTGTTTCCACTGGTATAGGGTTCTCCGGAAATACCATTCTATATCCCTGCAAAAATCGTCCTCGCACTGGAGCTCCAGTTCTCCGTCAACATCCATCTCGTGCCATGGAATCTGGTCTATCATCACCATGGGCCTTTCCGGCCTTAGTCCATTAAGCGCCCTCCATAATCTTCTCTTTTCTTCCTGTACCGGCAACGCGGCAATTTCCGCAACTTTTTTCCCAAGTTCCCTTAAAATTTGCTTATCCTTCATATTATCATAACCTCCTTAGTCGACGGGACAGGAGACATCTATATGTATTATATCAAGTCCATCTATCATCTCTATCCCCCGTGTTTTTCATGTTCCCTTGCATTTAATTTAATTTTCATTTTTACTTTAATTATATAGTATATTCAATATATTCGTTTCACATGAATTATACCACTATATAAATCCACCTGCAATACACAAGGAGCACCTGGGGTGCATCATATTAATTTGAAGAAAATTTAGGCAAAACGACTTCCCGGGCTAATATGGAGATGGTGTGATGACTTCCACGGCTAATATGGTCGCTTCAGCTACGGATAGTAATGCTTAAGGCTGGCGAAAAAATCCTACCCGTCACACTCGCCATCCATGGCTTAAGGTGACGGCTCGCCACATCCGTGTGGCGAGTTACGGATTTTTTCTGACCTTAAACACAACAATAGGACTACCTTCATACGCCGGGAACTCCCGCAACAAGCCGGGTGCCGGCGTGCCAAGGCGCAAGTGCCGCCCAAGCACAAGTTTTGCTCAAGTACAAGCGTTAAAACTTAACTCGACCTTGAACAAGTCACCGTCTATCTTAATCCTGAACTCACCTCCGCAAAGATCGGTAAAATGCCGGGCTATTGCAAGCCCAAGACCCGACCCTTCAGTTGTCCGGGCTTTGTCTCCCCTTGTAAAACGCTGTAATATGGTCTCCTCGTCAAAGTCCATCTCGTAATTTGCAATATTTTTAACCTCAGCAACAGCCTTGTTTCCTTCCACCACGAGCTGCACGTACACGCGGGTACCCACAAGCGAATACTTAAGCGCATTTATGATAATATTCCCAAATACCCTGTGCAGCTTTGCCCCGTCACTAATAATGTATACTGGCTCCTGGGGAATGCTTACCCTGAAATCAAGTCCTGATGCCTGGATTTCCTCGTCAAACTCGCCAAGCACCTGCTGCATTAGTTTTGACAGGGACAGTTTCTCGTTTTTCACCTCTATGTTTTTACTGGTGGCCTTGGACAAGTCAAACAAGTCGTTTATTAGGGATTTCAGCTGCTGTGACTTGTGTGCCAGTATTCCCACGTAGTCTTTCACGTGCGCCGGCAGGTCTTCTTCTTTTGAAAGCAAATCAACGTAACTAATTATTGACGTTAGCGGCGTTTTCAGGTCATGGGACACATTTGTAATAAGATCTACCTTCATGCGTTCACTCTTAAGCTGCTGCTCCAGGGCCACGCTTATGCCTTGTTGTATTGTATTTAAATCCCGGGAGACAGGATACAAGTCAGCATCCTTGTCAAGCTCAAGTTTTGTTTCCGTGTTGCCTTCCCTGATAGCCTTGATGTGGTCGCACAACCTGCCCATATCATCAATCATCGCTTTATACCTGCGTATGTACCGGTAGACCAGGTATGCCGCAATAATGGTACTAAAAAAGAACGAAAGGAAAAAAAGCCCTTCGGTTCGTTCCGCAAGCGCTATGCATGTAAACATGAAGACAAAAAATGCTAGTATCCCGAACCCTGAAATAAGGGTGTATATCCTCAACAACATGGCCTTTTGAAAGGGCTTTTTCCTTTCAAAGGCACGATACTTGCCTATCAGCCATGTAATAGAATTATTCGAGAAAAACTTCCCGCGGTTCACAAGCAAATCCGCCAGCATGATATAGCTCCACCAAAACACAACCAGCAGTATAACCGGCCAGCTATTACGGCTGTTAAAATGCAGGGCGGCGACAAAAATTATTACAATAAAAGTTAGAATTCCTTTTACCTCGAACCACAGCTTCCCCGATACCAATGCGAGTTTCCTGTCAAACTCACGCTTTTGGTTCTTCTTTATAGCTGACAGTATCAACAAGCCTGCGCCAATAAAGAAAATGAAAACAGCAATAAAAAATGCCGTCCTTACAGCTTCCGCATGCTCCAGGAGTGAATAAAAGGTGTTGTTAACATATGGATTTGCTTTTATTTCGCTGCGAACAAGCAGGCAAATGATGCATCATGAAATGTCGGGGGTTTCTTCCGGGTTGTTCTTCCAATCGCGGGACATGTAGCGTGCTAAATATGTCTTGTAGATATATTCATCATTATTCCGCATGTAAATATCAATTAATCTTCCATCCTTTTGCAGTATAAACCTGGTTCCGTCAAAAAAGAGGCAATAATCGTACCCTTCGGGTAAAACAAGCAACCCTTCGCCGGCCGGGTCCTGCAAAAGCTCTAAAATCCCGGCCCCGTTCCCATTCCCGGTTTCATTCCCGTTTTCAGCCCCATTCCCATTTTGAATCCCGCTCAAATTCGTTAACACCCTGCCCGTTTTTGTATTTTTGGCGTAGTATGCAAGGTTTTCACCTTCGTACTCAATTTCCCTCCTTAACAATACCCACCTGTCGTATCTATCATACTCAAAGACAGTATAATAAACATCTCCAGTTTCAATTAATTCATTAATTCTCTCATTTAACAAATCCTCGGCATTTTCGACAGTTATATTCCAGGCAAGGTAATCAAACCAGTTGCAAACCTTCCTTTTAAATTCATACATGTCTTTAATGTCCAACCGCAAGGCCGCAGCCAGGTCATCCCTGCTGTACCCGTCGCTAAGCGTAAAGCTGCCCAAAATGAACATTGATATGATAATATTGATCCCAAGGAAAAAGGAAAGCCATACAAGGAACGGCCTACCTTTTTTCGATTTTATATCCAATTCCCCACACCACCTTCAAGTACTCGGGTTCTTTTGGGTTTATTTCGATTTTTTCGCGTATCCGGCGGATATGCACCATAACGGTGTTTTCACATGAAAATGACGGCTGGTTCCATACCCGCCCGTATATTTCTTCAGCTGAAAATATGTGGCCCTGGTTTTTCATCAACAGCTCCACGATTTTAGTCTCCGTGGCTGTTAATTTTACAGGCTCACCGTATGCAGTAAGCTGTTTCTTTTCTTTATCGAAGCATAAATCACCGCACCTTATAAGGTTATCATTATCTGAAGCATTTACATCCCCGAGGCTCATGTACCTGCGAAGCTGGGACTTGACGCGGGCCATGAGTTCTTTCGGGTTGAAGGGCTTTGTAACATAGTCGTCCGCACCCATGGAGAGTCCCAGTATTTTATCCGTGTCCTCGGACTTGGCGGACAGGATAATAATGGGTATGTTCTTTTTCTCGCGGATTTTCAGTGTTGCCGAAAGGCCGTCCAACCTTGGCATCATGACGTCGAGTATTATCAGGTGTATATTCCTTTGGGTCAGGATCTCCAGGGCCTCCATGCCATCATGGACACAAACTGCTTCGTATCCCTCATTTTCAAGATTTATGGCAATTGCCCTTGCAATTTTCTGATCATCATCTACAACAAGGATGCACGGTTTATCCACGCACTTATCCACGTACATGCCCCCCTTTTTATCCATCCCATGTTGTTTTGCCCTTTCCTTCCTTCTTTTTCCTTTCCGCTTTTCCCTCTTTCTTCTCTTCTCTTATTCGCTTCCCCTTTTCTCTTCTCCTCGTTTCTTTTCCTCTCTTTTCTTCTTAACTTTTCTCTTCTAATCTCCTCTCTCCTGTTTCCTTGTTCTCTTTCACTTGTTTTTTTCTTGTTCCCTTCCTTTTGCTCTCTTCCCCTAACCCTCTTCTCCTTGTCCTCTTCCTGTTCTCTTCCTCTATTCTGTCACTCACTATCTTACTATTGTAAGCTTAACACCTTAAAAAAAACAAATAAAATTCTTACAAATATCTTACAAATAAAAAACTTGTCAAGCTTTCTTTTCTTCAACAAAATCTATTATTCAACTCCACCCTTTTCAACTTCACCATTTTCATCTTCCCCGACACCTTTAACAGCATATTTACTGCTTTTCTTCAATACAAACCAAAATACTATTGCCGTGGCAAAACCGAAAAGGGAAATATAAAGGAACATTTTCTTTATGCCAAAAATATCGCTTAAGACACCGCCCAGGATATTCCCGACAATTCTCGCAGCCCCCATGTTGATCAGCCCGTTAAGCGCCTGGCCCGATGCCCTTAGTTCCTTCGGCACATTTTCATTTATAAAAACCGCAAGGCAATATGTAAACACGATAAAGGTAAATCCGTGCAGGAAATTTGCAAGAACCGCATGGCAAGCATTATTCGCCGAATAGGTAATAAACCACCGTAATGCTGTTAACAGGGCGGAACCCAAAAGCGTGTTCACAATTCCCAGCTTCCTTGTAATCCTGTTTGCAAAGAATAAAAAAGGCAATTCGCTTGAAGCGGATATAAACATGGCCAACCCCAGGAGGGTACTGTCACCGCCCAGTTGCTTGACATATACGGGATAAAAACTGTAGTAGTAGCCCAGGGTTACCTGTACGGCAAAACCAAGAGCCATCAATGACATCAGTTTTCTATTTTTTAAAAGACTTGCCTGTGAAATCTTCTTTTTACCAAACTGGTACCCTTTTACCGGTTGAAGCCGGCAGGCAAAAATAAAACATATGCAAAGTATTGCGGAATACATGATAAACATATTATTAATCTTATCCCTGATAATAAATCCTGAAGTCAATGCCGTCAACGCAAAACCAATGGTGCCCCCCGCCCTGATTGGACCAAATTTCCACTTGGTTCTTTCCAGGTAATCAAGGGTTATGGTGTCAATCATCGGGTTTATTGAAGAATAGAAAAACATGAATATGATGTATATAGCAAAAACGTACCATGTTTCCGTATGCAACAGGAAAAAAGAAAAAAACAGCGCGCTTGCCGCAATCAGTATTTTTAATATGGCGTTCTTGGTTTTTGCCCTGTCTCCCATGATTCCCCATAAAGGCTGGCTTAACATGGCAACAAGGGGTCCCAGCGCAAGCAAAACCCCCTTGATGGTCTGGCTGAAACCTATATGATCAAGGTAAACAGGGAAAAAAGGATTCAGGACACCATTTGCGCCAAAATAAAAAATGAAAATAAACAAAAATGTATATGGATATCTACCGGTATTTGCATGGCGCCGACCAAGCAAGCTGTCTCCCACTTTTTTAATGTTCCCCATGTTGTTAACTGTTTTACTATTGTTTCCCTTGCTGTTAACCTTCTTTCCGCTACTTATGTATTCAATCAATATAATATCCTCCCCGTTGTTCATGATTATAATTTTTATTATATTCTAAGCACGGGAGGATTCCTATACTTATTTTTCGTTTTCGCGGGTAGCTTGAAAAACCCCACCTACCTGGTGGGCTTCTTGATCTTACCAATCCCAGGTTGCTTAACCGGCCAGGGCTGTTCTTTCGAAATGCACTTGGTTTGATATTACAGCATAATTTAACAAGGTTTCGAATATATATTAGTTTTCCCGTTTTCTTGCAGTCGATTTTCTCTGGACCAAAAACGGCGATAGTTTTACGCTTTGTATTACCTTGTACCGGCTGTCTTTTATCTTCTTAAAAAGTAGTTTTACGGCAATCTTCCCCATTTCTTCAATGGGTGCCGCCACGGTTGTCAACTCCGGTGTATAATAAGGAGCCACCTTTACATTATCTGTTCCCACCACCGATATATCGCCAGGTACACTAAGTCCCTTGTCGTGAATGGCTTTTATTGCGCCTATGGCAATATCATCGTATGCCCCCAGGATTGCCGAAGGTATTTCTTCACTTTTAAGAATGGCATTCATAGATTCGTATCCGCATTTTTCAAACCTTTGGCTGCTTACGTTGATCCATTTTTTATTTACTCTTATCTTGTTTTCCTGCAACACTTTTATAAATACATTAAGCCTTGTATTGGACAATTCGTCCCCGACATACCCTATATCCTTATGCCCCAATTGGATTAAATGCTCAGTTGCCAGTTTCACCCCGTACTCGTCATCTATCTTTATACAATCGAAATCATTTGTTTCAGTGTTTTGGGCAATCAAAACAAGGGGTATTGACGCATGTTTTTTATATTCCTGCAAAGTATCATTAAACTCCGTACTTTCCGAAATAAATATAATCCCGTGGACTCCCGCATCAATCATGTTTTTCAAGTAGTACTTTTCATTTTCAATTGCAAAATCCGTAAAACCCATGATACAGAAATAGTTTTCTTTTTTTGTTTCTTCCTCTATCATGCTTACTATCTGTGCGTAGTAATTGCTCGTTACCTCGGGGCAGATTATACCTACCGTTCCAACCCCGTTTGGCACTGACCTCTTGATTTTTTTATACTTGTAACCTAATTCATCAGCAATCCTGGTAATATTAGCCTTGGTTTCCTCATTTATATCGGAACTATCCCTCAAAGCCTTTGAGACCGTGGATACATTTACTCCCGCAATCTTTGCAATATCCTTTAATGTAGTCATAAATTCCTCCTGCTTTTCAAAATATTTTGCTCTTCCTTACAGTAACATTTATCCATAAAATTTATTTATACTATTGTATATTATTTTTTTCCGATATACTAGAGCTAATTTTCGAAAATGTTGCAAGGGGTTTTTTTGAAAGACTACTTGTATTCATTATCACTTATTTTTAGCATTATGTAAATAATTGTAAAATTTTACGGCATGAAAATTTTTGACATCTGCTACCATGATGTAATATTATTATACATAATAAATATGCAGTAATAAATATTCAGTTAATAAATAAATTAATTAATATATAGTAATTATTACATGGAAAGGAAATATCAGCCCAAATGTGCATTAATCCATCACCCCGGAGCATTTTTTTACAACGGCCGTATTTACAGCATGGATAAGAAGAAAAGTACATATAAGGCAATGGCAGTTGAAGCAAGCGGGAAAATATTTGCGCTTGGTACAAGTGAAGAAATCCTGGCTTTAAGAGACAATGAAACATACATATATGACCTGGAAAACCATGCGGTTATCCCCGGCCTTGTTGACACCCATACCCATATATTCCAGGCAGGCTTAAGTGAACTGCATGAAGAGCAGTTTATACCGGTTTCAATAAAGGAGCTCCTGGAATGCATAAAGAAAAAGGTGCAGGTTGTAAAAGCAGGTGAGTGGATACACCTTCGCAATACTTACCCGACAAGGCTGGAAGAATACCGCTTTCCCACCCTGGAAGAATTAGACGCCGTTGCGCCAAGCAACCCGGTCTACGTGGATGCCGCGTATGCAGGGCAGGCAAACAGTTGTGCGCTGCGGCTGCTCAACATTGATGAAAACACTCCTGGACCAGGGAATGGCAAATTCATAAGGGATAAATCAACCGGAAAGCTTACCGGTTTGCTTTTCTGCTGCGGTGATATAGTAAGAAAAGCTCTCACAACCAAAAACGACACTGTTGAAGATTTAGTCAAGGACATAAAGACGGGGTTTTTAAATATACAGGCAAATTATCACAAGTACGGGATTACATCCGTGGTCGATGCAATGACCGGTGAAGCTGACATTATGGCTCTCAACGAACTATACAAGGAAGGAAAACTGGGATTACGGACCATACTAACCGGAATGGTATCTTCACCTTCTTTACCCGCAGCGGAAGAAAACCTGGAAAGATTAAAGGGACTGGTTGCCCTGCCATGCGAATGGGGCAGATTATCTTTCTGCAAGGTAATGCTTGATGGCGGGATTTTGACGGGAACCGCTTATATGCGAAGGCCGTATAACGACACGATTGGAATATTTGGCATTAATTTCGATAACTTCAAGGGAATAATTAATTATAACAGTTCCCGGTTAAAAGATATTATTGCCGTGGCCGTCAAAACAAATCTCCAGATGACGGCACACTGTATAGGAGATGCAGCCGCGGATATATTGCTCGATGCCTATGAATCGTATCACAAGGAAAACAGCATTAAAGACAGGCGTTTTTCAATAATACATTGTGATTTTACGGACGAGGATACCCTGGAGAGAATAAAAAACTTGAATTTATCAATTCTTTTCCAGCCTGCCTGGCACTACATGGACGGGGACATACTGGCCAAGGTGCTTGACAAGGAAACCATGGAAAGCTTTTTACCTTATAAAAAATATATAGACATGGGCATCCATGCTTCAGCCGGAAGCGACCACATGATAAAATATGACCCTGTTTTATCCCATAACCCGTATAACCCGTTCCTTTCCCTGTACAACATGGTAACCAGGAAAACAAGGCTAGGCAATATTATTGACGGCGCAAATTGTATATCCCGGCACGATGCATTAGCCATGTATACCAGCAAGGCTTCGTACATAAGCTTTGACGAAAACAATAAAGGCACCCTTGAAACGGGCAAATATGCCGATTTTACCGTTCTCTCCAAGGATTATTTCACTTGCCCGGAGGAAGATATAAAGGGTATACATTCCATCATGACGGTGGTAGGCGGGGATATCGTGTATCCTGCGATGAAGCCGGAATAAGCCCGAATAAAGAGAACATGTTGAAAATTATCATACCTATTGTGTATTTTTCAAAATGCCATTTTACAAACTTAATAGACATCCAGCACTAAAATGGCTGGTATACTCAATGTGAAAGTTACATAAAAAGAGCCTGCATATTCCTCGTTTGCAGGCTCTTTCCTGGTATGTTGGTACGCCCAGCAGGAGTCGAACCCGCATCACCTGATCCGTAGTCAGGGACTTTATCCATTAAGCTATGGGCGCATGCTTATTTTTCGCTGGCAAAACTTCGCTTATTTATATCTATATCCAATTTTTTATATAATATAAAGATTCACTTGCACAGTTTAAATGATAATACAAATAAGCAAAAAAATCAACCCGGCTGCAATAATCTTATGCTAAATTGTCAAGGCAAGGTTTATACTTTTTGAATTATGGCAATTGTATATGATATAATTGGTAATGTAATTGGCAGTATGATGCAATTTGTAACCGGTAATTGATTTGCCGATTGCTGTTTAAAATAAACAAGCACAATTCGGCTCAGAAAAGAGAGGGCCCTTGGCAAATGGATTTGCCCAATTGCCGTTTAAAATTAACGGCTATTTTAACACTTGTAAAAGGAGATGTTTGCTTTGTATTTCCAGGAATATAAATCAATTTTATACTCTGACACCCTGGTGCCCGACATATTCATAAGCGAATATCTTCCTTCCATGCCTTGCGAGCAGGTAAAAGTATACTTGTATTGCCTTTTTCTAAGCAAACATAACAAAAACGCCACAACCGAGGACCTGTCAAAAAAGCTGGAGATGGATTACGATGCCGTAAGCAATGCAATTTCTGCCCTCATCAATCTTGGCATAATGGAGAGGAAAGATAATACCTTAAAAATAGTAGATTTGAAGGAAAAGGAGATTAACAAGATATACCGCAGGAAAACAACTTCTACGCCCGAAGAGGCTATTCTAAGCTCCGAAAGAAGCACAAAGAGAAGGGAAACGATCAAGGCAATCAATGATAACTTTTTCCAGGGGGTTATGTCTCCTTCCTGGTACACCACCATAGATGCATGGTTTGACAAGTACAAGTTTGAAGAAGATGTAATGTATGCCCTTTTCCAACACTGCTATGATTACAAGGGCTTATCACCTTCGTACATAGAAAAGGTGGCCGACAACTGGCACAGTAAGAATATTGTAAACAGCTTCGACCTTGATTCATATTTTATTCAATACCAAAAGATAAAGGATATTAAGCAAAAAATAGGAAAAAAATTGAAGCTCGGCAGGCTCCTCACGGAATATGAAGAGGAATTCGTTGAAAAATGGGTCGAGGACTTTGGCTTTGACTTTGAAATAATTGATATTGCATTAAAGAAAACCACCGCAAAAACCAATCCTAATTTTAATTACATACATGCAATTTTGAAAGATTGGGCGGAAAAAAGGCTTAAAACCAAGGAAGAAATCATTGAATACGAACGGGAGAAAAAGCAACAGAAAAGGCCTATTAAAAAGAAAGACGAAGAAAACCCCCCCGTACCCAGGTACGGTGATTTTAAACAGAGAGAATACGATGAAGAATATTTCGAGAACTTTTTTGATAACGTTGAGAAGTAGGTAGAGCGTATGAATGAAAATATACACAACCTGATAAAAACCGAATATGAAAAAAAACGAAAGCTAGCATATGACAAGCTGTTGGAGAAAAAGAAAAAAATATATAATGTCATACCTGAATTGGCGGAATTGGAAGATAAAATCCATGCAGCAGGCCTTGCATACGGCAAGCTGATACTTTCGGGTAAAAAATCATGGGATACCGAGGCTTCATCCTTGCTTTTGGACATGGAGAAATATAAGAACAGAAAAATACAACTGCTTAAAGACAATAATTACTCCCAGGACTACCTGGAACCTGAGTATGAATGTAAAAAATGTAATGATACCGGTTTTGTCAATGATGGCGGGATCATGGCAAAATGTCACTGCTACCGCCAGAAGTTGATTAATTACTTGTATGACCAATCCAACTTGAGCCTTGTTAAATTTGAGAATTTTGACACGTTTAATGAAAACTACTACCCGGATGCCGCAGACGAAAAAAAGTACGGGATAAAAGTGTCCCCGAGGGAAAATATACTGAAAATAAAGGAAAGATGCCTTGATTTTATAAACAACTTTGATTCGCCCGGTGAAAAGAACCTGTTTTTCAGCGGCCCTACGGGCGTAGGGAAAACCTTCATGGCAAGCTGTATAGCCAGGGAACTGCTTAACAAGGGGAAGCCAGTCCTCTACCAGACCGCCCCGGTGCTGTTCACTACAATAAATGAGTATAAATACGGGTTCCCCGGCAACGAGGGATTTGCTAACGATACTGCCTACAGGAATATTTTTGAAGTTGAGCTTCTCATTATTGACGACCTTGGAATAGAGCCGACAAGCGCGGCAAGATACGCCGAGCTTTTAACCATACTCGATACACGCCATTCGAATAACCTTACCCGCCCCTGCAAAACCATAATTGCAACCAATATAGGGCCAAAACAGTTGTACGATTACTATACCGAAAGGGTAATGTCCCGCATAACAGGCTATTTTGACAGGTTGATATTTGCAGGAGAAGATATCAGGGCAATAAAAAGGCGTTAAATTATGCCCCGATAAGTTCCAGGATAATCTTTGCCGCCTGGCTGCCGAAGCCCTTTAGTGCAATTCCCTGCAAGAAATACATTGCAATTATCAATAACAAGCCAGGAAGAAAAGCCAGGAATTCCCATTTTTTTACCTTTTCCCTCCTGGCAGCTTTTGCAGCTTCCTTCTTCGTATTTTTTACCAGGGCATAGAGTAAAGCGACCAATATAAATACGCATGTTGCTATAGTTACTATCCATAATACGATGACAGCAAGCATCTGCTCCGCAGACATGTCACCGAATATTTCGAAGAAGGACTCCAGCTCCGTTACTTCTACATTCTGCTCAAATGAAGCCGGGCCTGAAATGCTCGATAATTTATTTGCCGCAAATGTAACAAGGACCCCGAACGTATTGTTTAAAAAATGTGCGAATATCCCGCTGAAAAGGGAATTCGTCCTGTATACCAAAAAACCTATAATTATGCCAAGGACAAAAGTGCCAAGCAGCCTTTCAAATTGTACATGCATTATACTAAAGAGAAATGCCGCAAGAGTAATGGATACCGCTACTCCAAGCTTCTCAAGCCCTCTCTGGATGGCTCCCCTGAAAAAAACTTCTTCGCATACGCCTGCAACCAGGCCAACGGTAAGGGTATTTACAAGAAGCCCTTCCAGGTTTGTTGCGGCAGGGGGTTGGACTATGATTGACCTGCCAAAAATATGATCCACAAGCCATATATTTATTATATTGAACATTCCAGCAACGGGTATGGAAAAAACCATGATGCAAAAAACCAGGAAAAGGTTGAATAAATCCACTTTATTAAGTCTTAGCACTTTTTTCAACTCGTACCTGGATATTGCCAGTACTATTATCGTAGGAAGCAAAATGAGCGCAGTTTCCGTGATTATTATTCCTGAATAGAAATTAATCGACTGCGCCATGGTTCCGAAAAATAAAAAAAGAAAAACTACTATTGAATAAAGCAGTCCTGCCGTAAATACACCAGGATAACGGGTGCCTTCCCCTTCCGGGTTTTCGGCGTATAATCCGTCCCTATCAAGCAATTCCAAGAAAGATACCCCCTTCTAAACTTTAAACAAAAACCATCCAGGAGCCAGGAGGACATTACCCGATGAAAAAAAGCATATTTTTTTATATAATAGCATTTATTCATAGTATATGCAATTAAATATATTACATGCATTATATATACTGCCGTACAATTTATACAATTAAACGAACTCCAACAAAAGCGGTAAAGGTGCGGATTCACAATTTAATTGCAGCCGTACAATTTATCTAATTAAAGCATTTTCTCCTTTACATTGTTAAAATACCGTTTGGTGTGTCTATTATAACCAAAACATTTTCTTCCCTGCCTGTCAGTGCATTGATGTAAATGATAAAATCCTGGTTGTTAAACCTTCCCTTAAATTCATACGTGAACAACTCGGTTTTATAATCAGTGGGTATAATTGCAAGCCCTGAACTCACTATATTCACGCGCCTGTTTATTTTGGCCAGTGCCTGCTCTTTTGTAACCTTGGGAGAAGGGATATCCCTTGTCCTATGGGATGAAAGGTAGCCCTTTGCCTCCAATCCTATTACCTCACCGGTATCAAGGGCTACCTTCAGTTTTACAAGGTCAGGATATACTACAACGTCACCCTGCTTATATGCATAGTTAATCGTGGCCGTGTTATCTTCACTTAAATAATAAGTATCAACCATGGTGTCAAACCCCCTGCTTTCAAGGAAAGCTTTTCCCATTTCCTTGGCCTTGTCGATGTCAATCTTTTTTTCACTGACCGGCCTGTTATAAATCATCCAGAAGGGATGCCCTCCCTTTTGTGTCACATCGATGACGGCAGTTTGGTCTTCCGGAACGTTTTTGAATTTCACGGTAAAACTGTAAGTCCTGATTGGATCCGTATCATTTTTCGAAGTATTTTCAACGGATTCCACCCTGTCCTTGCCGAAGAAATCAATCACTCTTTGTTTCGCCTGTTCTACATCCAGCATATCCCCTGTTATGCCCTTGGGTTCTGCGGTAGCAAGATGGTCCGAAAAGGGCCCGTCGTATATCAGCTCCGGGTACTCCTGGAAGGTCTTGTCTATGTTTTCAAACTGCCCGGCTGTCACATTTGCGGATGCCCTCCTGAATATGCCGGGACCTTTTTGTTCCAGTTCCCTCCACTTAATTCTTCCCGAGCTAATTTGCCCCTGGAGTTCATCCAGGCTCCTGTTGAGGGCTGCTGCATATCCATACAGGTTTTCAATGGTGTTATACTGTTCATCGGTTAAGTCATTCCCCCCCATAAGGCTGTTATTCAAGGAATATGAATAATCTCCCACCTGGGTTAGAAACTTGGAGGTGTTAGCCAGTATGTTTTGTTCAACGGGGAGCTGTCCAAGATAAGCCTGGGCAAAATTTGCCTGTCTCCATGCTTCCTGCAAGATTGAAGCCGTTTTTTCAGGGGTTGATGTTACCAGGGATTTTATTAGCAGCATTTCAACGTTGTTGACATACCCTATCATGTCGTAAAGTGCCCTGTTATACTGGTTATCCAGCTGCTGCCTCAAGTTTGCGCCGTTCTTGTACTGGTACAAGCCCCATATCGAGATTGCCCCGATTACTGCTATGACTATGCTGTACATTTTTCTATCGCTCAATCTTCTTTTGTAATCCTGCAGTTTTTCCCTGAAACCCAAGAAAACCATTCCTCCTTTAGGCATCCTTGTATTTGTGCCTTAACATTATATTTGTGCCTTACTTTTATACTTTATTTCCTGTTTTTTATTTAATGTTATTAAACGGCTAGGCTCTATTCAACCGTAGTTTTAAAGTTATTAATATCTTTCTAATAAAGGTTTCCGCTTTTTTTACTTACTTTCCAAAATAATGCTTTCCGATCTTCTTTACGATTTGTCTGCTCCATATCCATTTGCTCGTGGCCGTGGCAGGATTCCAGTAGTATAAGCACCCGTTCGTGGGATCCCAGCCGTTTAGAGCATCCCTGGCCGCTTTTACCACGGTCGAGTTAGGATCAATGGGTACATTTATCTGCCCGTCCGATACTGCCGTAAATGCCCCGGGCTGGTATATCACGCCGGCTATCGTTTTTGGAAACCGCGGGTCCCTGGTCCTGTTTATTATTACGGCTCCAACGGCCACCTGCCCTTCATACGGTTCCCCCCTTGCTTCACCGTTAATAGCCCTTGCCAGGAGTTGCTCATCACTGATTCCCCTACCCTGGGCATACACTCTTCCGCTATTGAAAAAATTGTTAAAATTAAAAAATCCAGTTTCATCACCGAGCAGCAATGCAAGTAAAGCAATAAACATAAATAATGCCGTGGCAAGTATTACCGCTTTTCTCAATAGTTTCATCCTCCTCTACAACTAATATTTTTTTCATTTTAGAAAAAAATATGCATGAGGGTTCATGTTGATAATGGATACACATGTGCAATGCATGTATTGTTAACAGGGGTGATATTCTTGGATATACTGTTTCTGTCGGTTTCAACCGGGGGAGGGCATATAAAGGCGGCGGAAGCCTTGAAAGGCCATGCAAAAAACCGGTGGCCGCATTCAAGATGCCTTATCGTGGATACTTTAAGGTATATTAGCCCTTTTTTGGACAAGTGCATTGTAGGAGGTTATATTAAAATAATAAGTAATATGCCTTTTTTATACGGCGGCTTGTACACCTTGTCGGAAAACAACAAAAAGATTGTCAGCATGACATATGCGGCATGCCGCATGCTTTCGTACAATTTAATCCCATTAATCAAGGGTTTTAATCCAGCCATTATTGTATGCACCCATACCTTCCCACTTCAAATGGTATGCCACTTAAAACGTGAAAAAATAATATCTGCTCCCTTGGCCGCCGTAGTAACTGATTTTGCAAATCACCCCTTCTGGAAGCTGGAAGGCATAGATGCCCTTATTGTTCCCCATGATGATATAAAACACGAGATGTCCCTTGCAGGAATTCCCCGGGATATAATTTATCCTTACGGTATACCGGTGTCAGCAGCCTTTCTTGTAAAGCACAACAGGAAAAAAATCCTGGATTTGCTGGGACTGGAAGACAGGCCAACCGGGCTGGTGATGGGTGGAAGCCTTGGATTAGGCTCGATATTCAATTGTTTCGAAATGCTGGGAAAGTCAAGGAAGGATATTCAAATAATCGTGGTTGCAGGGAAAAACGCAAGGTTGAAAAACCGGATTGAAAGATGTACCAGGGAGAACGGCATATGTCAAAAAAACATAAGGGTGCTTGGATACACGGATATGATACCATATCTTATGGACGTATCGGATTTCATCATTACAAAACCAGGGGGGATGACCATTTCAGAAGCCCTGGTCAAGGAACTGCCAATGTTTTTAACCTCACCGATCCCGGGACAGGAAGAAAGAAACCACCGTTTTCTTTTAAGAAGCGGTGCAGCAGTCGAGATCAATCCTGCCGGCGACATATGCCGTGTTTTAACCAATGTACTGGAGGACACCTTGATGCTAAAGAGCATGAAGGAAGCGGCAAAAAGGCTGGCTCGCCCGTATTCCTGCCGCGACACTGTGTCGCTTCTTGAAAAGCTGGTACTGGCCGGTAGGAAGCTCTAAACCCCGCCTGGCGATTATACCCCGGTGAGCTCAATAATATTCACCTTTCCGCATATTTCTGAAATCATCTCAACTTCCCTCTTCTTGCATGTGAACAAAACAACCTGCCTGTCCCAGGACAAATTGTCCAGTATTTTTACAGTTTCCCTCGTCCTTGTATCATCAAACTGGGAAAATACCTCGTCCATTATGAAGGGAAGCCTTTCTCCCCTGGATGTTATCAAGTCCGCCAGGGCAAGCCTTAATGCAATGTACACCTGGTCAACCGTCCCGCTGCTAAGCTGGGACGCGTTAACTACATCAATGTTTTCGGGACCCATTATTTTTATAACCAGCCTGTCATCTGCCCTTATATCCCTATACCTGCCCTCTGTGATACTGCAAAGGTAATAACCCATTCTTTCATTCAAGAGGGGTAAAAAGTCCCTTTGCATCTCAATCCTTGATTCTTGTAATACTTCCAAGGCCTTGTTCAATGAAAAGCGTATCTCCTCCAGGTTCTTTTTCCTGGTTTCAAGCTCTTCAATCTCTTCCGCCGCCTCTTGGATTTCTTCATCGTCATAATCCATGGAGGCCGCGATAGTTTCATATTCCTTTAATTTCAAGGCAAGGTTCATCTCTTCATCCCTGGCCCTCTCAAAGGCCATCATCCAGGTCTTCTCCTCTTCGTTTAAAATTGACTCAATATCGGCTTCCCCCTCTTCCGCCGCCAACAAGGAAAACACCCATGGATATTTTAGCTGACCTTCCTCCTCCAGCCTTTTTACCAGGGACACAAGCTTGGCCCTGGTACCCTCGATATCATTTTTTATGCTTTCAACGCCTAATTTCTTTTCAAGCTCCCTTTGATTATTAATCACCCTGCGCCTTGCAAGCAATAAAATACCAGGGACAACCAGGCCCAGGATCAACACCAAAAAAACGCGGGCAGCCACCGGTAATTGAAATCCAACGGCAAGTGAATACATCTCAATTATTCTTTCAACGAGGACCAGTGCTATTGCTGCAAGGCAGGCGGCAATAATGCCTGCATCCAAGTATCGCTTCGTATTTTTCATGCATTTAATGTTTTTCGCCGCCATCCTGTTATCCCCTTTAATTTTTTTAAGCCTCAGAAGCTCCCTTGCCGTCTTGATCAATTCGCCTGAAACATTTAATATATCCATTTCCCTCTTGTTTTTGATTATCATCATTTTGGTCTTCTTAATATATGCTTCTACCTCGGAAAACCTCTCCCTCTTCTTTTTAAGCTCCCCTAGCTTTTCTTTAAGCATGCCGAGCCTTTCGGCTATTTTATCAAGGGGTCTCGTCGTTGACCTGCCGGTGCCAGTGCAGGTCTTTATGGCATCCAGCAATGCTTTTTCCGCGGCTTTAAACGATACATCTTCGTATCCCGTCTCCTGGGCGTTTATCAGCCTGTTGAGAATTTCCTGCCTGCCGCTTGAATCTATCCTTGTTTCCATTTGCTTTATAAAAACCGTTTTCTCGAAGCATGTTTCATTCAGCCCCAGGTGCTCCTCCGCGAATTTTATTTTTCTATCTTTTCCAACCTCAAAAGTATGGGTTATATCATTAAAAGAAGAATCCATGATACGTACAGTATTCCTGTTGAAATCCCTGTTTACCGTATAAGAGGACCCGTCATCGAGGACATATTCCAGGAAGCCGCCGTACTGGCTTCCATCCCATGGTTCAAACCTTTTAAGCGGGGGCTTTGATCCATCCTCCCTTTCCCTGCCCCCTTCAAGGCCGTAAAACATTCCCTTTATGAACCATTGGATGGTGGTTTTCCCTGACTCGTTTTCCCCGTAGATTACATTTATCCCGCCCGTCAAACGGATTTCAAATTCTTCCAGTCTGCCAAACCCTTTTATTCCCAACCGTTTAATTACCAACCCGTGTCAACCCGTCCTTCCGTTATATGTCAACCTTCCCTTCCTCTATTGCCTGGATTCCATAGTACAGCGCCTTCACAAGCAAATCCCTTTCATAATCACCTTTTGCCTCTTCTATCAGCCCGAGCATCTTTCTTGCAAACAGCCCTTTAATTCCAGCTTCTTTTTTAATCTCATCAAAATCGTAACCCGGTACTGCCTGGTTTTCCACCTTGGCATAAAACACCCTGCCTTCCAGGCAAGACAACAGGTACTCCATGTCAACCTTAAACCCTTGTTCTATATAGCCACACAGTACTATGCTCAATAACAATGCTTCGCCAGGCACCACATCAACGGCCGCTCCACCAGCGGCACTTTTAATCCTGGCAATGGCATCATTAATCCTGGCCATTATTTCTTCGTCTGTTACGCAGCCTGAAATATCAATCCTTAAAACTTCGTACCTTTTTGCATTGGTTACTTTAAATTTAACATCGAGGACCTTCTCCCCGTTTCCCTTTTTCATTACGCTTCCAACGTATATGCCGTGCTCCCCCGGTTCGTCAAAACCAAGGGGTTCTGGACTCCCGGGGTTATATATAATGCCTTGACTGCCCAAGCCATCCATGCGTTTATGAAAATGTCCCAGTGCGATGTAGTCCATTCCCAGTGACTCAAGCCTCCTGCTTGACAGGGGGTTGTAATTGTCCTGGCCGATTTTAAAATCCAGTGTCCCATGCATAAGCAATATATTAATAAAACCCGGGTTAACCAAGCCCCGGTTAACAGGGCCTTTAATATCGAAGCCTTCACTGCCCGATTTTATTGTATTAACAGCATCCTTAAAAGTGCCTTGAAAATCCCTATCCCCGTAAATACCCGGGAAAGCGCCGGGGCCATATATACATATCCCTTCTTCTTCAAAATATGCATGGGTCCTATTCCCCGCCAAAATATACACGTTGTCCGCCCATTCAAAATCCATGTAATAGGAACCTTTGCCCCATGGGTCATGATTCCCCGGTACTATAAACACCTTTATATCTTCCAGGCTTTTAAAAATGCTGTTAACGTAATTTATTGTCGATTTCCGCACGAAGCCATGCTCGTACAAATCCCCGGAAATAAAAACATACCCTGCTCCTTCTTCCCTGGCAATATCCATTATTTTTCTAAAGGTGTTCCTTAGGTCCATCCTTCTTACCGCGGACTTGCCCGTTCCTGCTAAAGGGCTGCCATCTTTCGTTCCCAGGGAACTAAAGGGGGCATCTAGGTGAACGTCGGCGCAGTGTACGAATTTTATGCACCCCAAATTTGGATTGACCCCCTTTTTCTCGCAATTTGCGTTTAATTTTACATCTTCACGATGTTTCAACAATTGCAAAAGCAACAGCGTAGTTTTTGCAGTGAGACATGCTCAAAGAAATGCTTTTCCCGTTTAACGATACAAAATATTCCCGGAATTTGCCTGATAAAAAAACATACGGTTTGCCGGATTCATCATTTAAAATCTCAATATCCTTTAAGCCGGCCCCTTTGCCTATGCCGGTGCCAAGAGCTTTTGCCACCGCTTCCTTTGCAGCAAACCTGGCCGAATAACTATGGTACTTGCCAACCCTTTTCTCCTCGCAGTATTCAACCTCCCTCAGGGTAAAAGCTTTCCCGAGAAAGGCCTGCCCCCTTTTATCTATAGCCCTTTTTACCCGGTCAATCTCCACAATGTCAACGCCGCATAAGATTGCCAAAGCAAATTCCTCCCGGATACCTGGAAATCGTACTCCTCCTGGACTCTTGCCTGCCTGGTCCAGACCTGCTTGGTTCAAGCTCGCATAATTTTGAATTTTGGTTCAAGCTCGCTTAATTCAGGTTGTTCTTCCTAATAGCATCAACTATCATCAATTCCTGGTTCTTTATATGTTTTTCCGCCGCCTTTCTTGCAGCATCAGGATCCCTGTTGCTGATAGCCTGGTAGATTTCCATGTGCTCGCGTATTACTTCCTTTGTGCTCCTGAAATCCTTCAGGTAGATAACCCTGAAACGGTAAACCTGCTCCCTTAAATTGTTTGAAATCTGGATAAGCTTATCGTTCTTGGAAGCTTTATAAATAACATCATGAAATTCCACGTCTTTTTTTATAACCCCTTGAAGGTTGTCTTTTTCAACGTAACTGTCAAATTGGCTCTGTACTTGTCTCAACTCCTTTAGTTCACTTTCCGCAATCCTTTCTGCCGCCAGCGATGTAGCAAGGCCATCAAGAGAAGCCCTTACTTCCAGGACATCCATGATGTCCTTCACCGACAGCTTCGCAACATGAGCCCCTTTCCTGGGAATCATGATAACAAACCCCTCGAGTTCAAGTTTACGTATGGCTTCTCTTACAGGAGTCCTGCTTACACCCATCTTTTGTGCGAGCTGGACCTCCATGAGCCTTTCTCCAGGTTTTAACTCTCCCATTATTATTGCTTCCCTTAGTGTTGTAAAAATAATATCCCTCAGCGGTTTGTAGTCGTTCAATTTCATCCTTCCAAGTTTACCGGCCATTACTTATCAACTCTCCTTACAATCTGTTTGCGATCTTTCTTCTTCTAACACAATATATTCTTCCCACTCGTATATGTAATGATGGCATTCCATCCTTCTTTTATACATTCCTTGCAGGCTTCCTCCGCCGGGTGATTTTCCGGAAATATCCCAAGTACTGAAGGCCCGCTGCCACTCATGATACTTCCAAGGGCACCGCAAGACTTTAATTTATCTTTTATCACGTTGACAACCGGGTATTTCTCCGCGGTAACACTTTCCAAAACATTTGCCATGTTCCTGGCAAGCAGGTCAATCCGGCCATCCTTTACAAATTCCAGTAGCATTTCAATGTCAGGTCTCTTGTTTATTCTCCCTGCATCAAGGTTTTCATATACCCATCTCGTGGAAACCTCGATACATGGTATCACGATTAACACTTCAGTTCTTGGAAGGGGTTCCAGTTCCGTTAAAACATCCCCGATTCCCTCTACCAGCGCTGTGCCTCCGCGTATGCAAAAAGGCACATCCGCTCCTATTTCACGCCCGATGTCCAACAGTTCCTGTTCATCCGCCCTGCAGCCGAATAGCCTGTTCAACCCTCTTAATACGGCGGCGGCGTCGGTACTGCCCCCTGCAAGCCCTGCCGCTACCGGGATGTTTTTTTCTATTGCTATTTTTACACCCCTGTTAATATTATACCTCTTGATAAATAATTCCGCAGCTTTATATGCAATATTTTCCCTTCCGGCGGGTACCTTGCCGCAATTGCATTCAACTACAATATCATTGCTTCCTTCAATACTTCTTTCAGCAATACTTATTGAAACCATATCGCAAAGTTCAACCTCCTGCATTATGGTCCTTATATCATGGTACCCATCGTGCCTCTTGCCGATTACATCAAGAGACAGGTTTATTTTTGCCCTTGCCTTGACCCTGGTGCTCTTCACATCTTTCAAGATATACATTTCTTCCTTTGCCATTTTCCCGTTACTAACTTTCCGTAATACCTGTTTTTATTACTAATTTGTAACCAAGTTTTAATTATCATATTGTTTATATACCCCGTGCATGGTTACGTTATCCTCTTGCATTATCCCGTATAACATCCTTTATTTAACAATAATATCCCATACATAAATGCAATACCTGCAATATCTGAAATATCTGAAATATCACATCCGTTCTGCATAAAACAAGCAAGGAACTGGCTTCTTTAGTTTTAGATACAATTATATATCAAAAAACAATATCTTTCAATAAGAATGCTTTTCATAAGGGATGTTTCCATTACCGGGTTTAATGGTATGTCATTTTCTTCCATGCATAGGATAAAACTCGAGATTGTTTGCCAGCCTAAAATTGAAATGGTAAGAAATTGATTTAATGCATGTTTAATACATGGCGAAGCCTATCAGGATAATCGGTAATAATGCCAGTCACATCGCTGCTTATAAAATGTTGCATAACATCCTGGTCATTTACCGTGTAAACATTTATTTCTATACCGTATTCAAGGGTTTCTCTTATAATGTCTTCATTCAATGTGATTTAATTAGGATGAATACATTCTACTCCATAATGCTTTGCATACTTCCCGGGATGTAAAATCCCATCGCTCATCAAGAGTCCACATTTTATGGAAGGAGCGATTTCCTTGCAGCGCATAATAGAGTAATGGTCAAAGGATGAAATAATAACCTTCTGCATCAAGTTATACTTGTTTATCAGCTCTATAAGCTTTTTTTCGATTTCCTGCCCCGGCTTGCTGCCTCTCTTTATTTCTATGTTTGTAAAAACGTCCTTTGTTTGTATATAATCAAAATACTCTTCCAGCGTAGGTATTTCGTTGAACCCGTAAATATCGCCGAATCCTGCCTTCACATTCAGTTTTTTCAGTTGGTCAAGCGTCATATCCCCCACTTTGCCAATACCTTGTGTCACGCGCGAAACATCGCTGTCATGTATCACCACCAGCTCTCCGCTTTTGCATACGCGTATATCCATCTCAATACCGTCGCAGCCAGCTTCCACAGCCTTTCTGAATGCAAGCATGGTGTTTTCCGGGTAAGCAGCGCTAAATCCCCGATGAGCAATATTTTTCATCATAATAACCTCCTGTATGTCAAGCATAGTTGCAACAAGTTGTAACAATACTTTCATGCAACATTATATATCAATTGTACCAAAGTATTCAATATATTTTCCATAAATAGAAGGTATCAAGTTGTTGAAGGAAGAACCTGGATTAAAGGAATAAAATAGCAAACCACCATGTCATTTCTCCAATCTAAATGGCATGGTGGTATATCTTCATAGGGATCAGCTCAACCTACGCTCCACGTTTCATAATCTTTCCATATTCTAATGAACTTATAATGAGCTGGCGAGCTGGCCTGCTTTCTTTGCATTCTTGCTTATTTTCTCGCTATGAACAGCTGCATATCGGGGGAAACCGAAGCGGTACTGTCAATTCTGTTTTCTCTCGCAATGTCTTCGCATGTGCTCCGGTACTTCTTGGCAATATCCCACAGGGTATCTCCTTCCTGGACAAAATAAATGGTTATGCTGGGCATTTGCTGGAGGGCCCTTTCCTCCCCGGGAGGATTTTCCACAACGTTTTCAATAAGAACGTGCTCGTCCTCACCATGTAATTTGACATTTATACCAACCACGAACCTGGCTTCCACGTCCCTGCCGGATATCATGTTATAGTTGATATGTTCCATGTCCAGGTCTATTTCACAGCCGGCACTAGGTTTTATATCTTTTACCTCCAATGCATGACTTAACGGGATATCCCTTCTAAAACAGCAAACCGGCTGCTCCCGGTCATCAGAATAATAGAGCATGTAACTGTTTACAACACCATTTATAACAACACGGTTTTCTTCAAATTCATATTCCGACAGGATTGGCTTGCTAAAAACAGTTATTATTTCCGTTATTCCAGGAAAATCGCTATCCAGGCTTATTGTATCCTTTAATATAACCTGGCTCCTGCTGCAAGGAAAATACTCTTCTGTTTTTACAATCATCTTTTCCATGCCTAAATCCGTCCTTAATCCATAAGCGTCTACCATGACTTCCTTGTCTTCCCTTGCGCTGACAGAAACCCACACGCCAACATCAATCTCTCCATTTATTAACCTCAATTCCCCGTCTTCATCTTCAGCAGGCTCAAAACTGTAATTTTGAATTTCATAACCGAATTCGATGTCATTTTCCTCTTCTATACCAGGAAAATCAATAATCTGGGTAAAGGGAATTTCATGTTCCACGGCCTTAATGCTCCTATCCCCGTCATCGCTTGCATACAAGGTCCGAATATTTGCCTGCCCCATGACTATTATTTTATTATCCGCTGCCTTGCATTCCATGTTGACGATTTTTATATCACTCCTTAATATTTCACTTATTGAGGGACTGCCTGAGGGTATTTCCATGGAATCCTCGATGGTGCATACTGCTTTACTGCTGCCAATGAACCTGTTCAAGGTTATGCTTCTTTTCAGCACCTGTACATCGTTTCCTTCCTCCACCCCATTTACGAAGTAATGGTCATTTTCTTCCGTTATACAGCTCCTTATTCCAAGAATTGTTTTTACATTGATTTTTCTTCCGTTTATAAACCGGCAGTCAACATGTTCAACGTCAAGTTTAATCCTGGCCTCCATTCCCGGGGACACACCAGGCGTATCCAGGAAATGCGAAAAATCCACGTTCGCATTGAGAGAGCAAGCATACTGCTGCTGGCTGTCTTCAGTATAAAGGATATTGTATCGCACCATTCCTTCTATTAATACTTTTCCATTATCTACTTCCGCATTTGTAACAAAAGCATCTCCACCGGCAAATAAGATTCTTCCTATATCCTGCTTGACATCAGGCACAATAATATCATTCTCAACAATTACCTGTGTTGTTGCACGGCTAACAAGCTTCCTTGATTTTACTACCTCCCTGGTAAATTTTACTGACATTCCAATCCACCTCTTATTTCCTTTTACATTTTTCCTTTTACATATTTCCTTTTATTTTCAGGATGTACTTGCAAGACGCTAATATGTAATATATCTATGTAATATATATTGAAATGGTTGTTAAATTATTACTTACTTTTGTCCATTTGAAACAACCGGGATAAAGAAATTTTGAGCATAAAAAATAAAGCAGCCGTTTTATTTATATTCAACGGTTGCCTTATTAATTTGCCCCATTCATACATTGCCTTTCATGGTAAGACAAGCTTATTCCCGGCACAGCCGGGTAACCTGTGCGGACAGAACATGGGTATCAATATGCAGCTGTATGAATTTTTCTAGCTTACCTGTATCTTTTGGTTATTTTTGCAAATAACAAGTTCAACTACATTTGTCAATACATCAGTATAGCTGTAAGAAACTCTCCGCATCGTATCATACTCATTTTCAAACCTTATGGTAAATATGCTGGGGTAAGTGTTTTCTATGATTCCCTCGGTTATGCAGAACTTCTTTCTTCCTTTATTTGACCTCAACTGTACCCTTTCCCCGATACAAGCTTCAATGCTTTTCTTTATCTGAATGAGATCACTTTTTTCGGCCATTGCATCACCTCATCATTAGTTTGTTAATATTATATCATATGGAAATAAAAAAGTCAAAAAAAAGTTAAATATTATAACAAGTAATATGGGCTGCTGTCAAGCACTATTTCTTGTCTTTAGCAGCTGTAATTTAAAATAAGAATTGTCAAAAGCGCAATATGCCCAGGATAGCGCTTATTTTTTTATTTTAGAAAGTATTATTTTTTTGTGATGTAGTATAGTGAATATTGTGGTATAATAGGGTAAAGACACAACTTATGGAGGTATTTATCCACGTTCGTGAAAAAAATAGATGCAAAAATGGCCGGATTCTATTGACTCTTGCACCTTCATACAGGAAAAACGGAAAGGTAAAGCAAAAACACGTAGAAGTTCTTGGTTATCTAGATGAACTGGAAAAAATTTATCCCGATCCAATCGCTCATTTTCAGGAAATTGCAAGACAGCACACCGGAGAAGAAGCACGCAGCTCTGAACCCATTCAATTTCTCTTTGATCCATCTACAAAGATTACAGATCATGAAATCGGGCTAAAAACCTTGGCTATGTTTTCCTTGAAAAAATTTATAATTTGACGATATCCCGAAAAAACCAATTAAACAGCTTACTCGTTTTTTAAAAACAATCGAAGACAATGGTAAGAGAAAAATTGCTAAAGAAGGTTAACCACTTGCAAACGGAATCCCATCACATGACACTTTCCGAAGGGTATTTGCTCTTATCAATCCTGAACACCTGCAAAAATCAACAGTAACGTTTTTGGTTGACAATATGATGCCTTGAACACGTAAACTAAAACCATAGGGATATATGGGCTATACCTGAATCAAATTCGAAGTGGCTACGCCAATCCATCCCTTAAGGCAATCCTTCACTTCTCCACCTTCTTATGGTTTCACTTTCACCCCATGGGCGAAGTAAAAGAAAAATGGAAGTGACTTTTAAATATTATATTTCATGCAAATATAGTCTCTTGCAATCCTCAAATCTTCTGCCGCTTCTGCTGCCTCACATGGGGCAGGTTTTTCACCGCGTACTGCAGCAATGAAATTTTTTGCCTGGTTTTTCATGGATGACACCGGCATGAAAACAGGAGATGTCAAAGATGGAACATCCTTATGGTTATCTCTCATTACTGTTACAGTCCCCGGGTAGGACGATAGGGGTGCAGGAAGTTCAATCTTTATATAACCTTTCTCAAATCCTACAAGAATTGTTTCTTCCCAACCCCTTGATTTGCTGAAAGGAGACATTTCAATAACACCGCACACACCGCTTTCGCTTTCCGTAACCATAAGCACTCCTGTCTTTTCTACATATTTAACCTTATATGGTTCGCCGAACAAAAACCTCATTGTATTAACCTGGTGAATATAGTAATTCACGAATGAGTTGTATTCTTTGCCAATTTCCTCTCCGAAATAGTCCGGTGGACTCTCGCATTGGATCTCTGGGTATTTTTCTTTTATATTGACGGCATTAGCCCCTGATATCCCACAAAGCCAGTCTCCGGGAGGAATCGTGATTCTTACAAGTTTCATTTTCCCGTATTCACAGCTTGATTTCCATTCATTTATCAAATCTTTCGCATATTCCATGGCCAGGTCAGAGCGTTTATTATAACCCACCATATATAAAACCCCGTTTTCTTCTGCCAATTTTGCAAGTTTTTCTCCTGATTCAGGGGATACCGCTATTGGTTTTTCAGTAAACACAGGAATCTTTGCTCGCAGGATATCAGGAATTATATTTATATGATGGGAAAATGGCTGGACTGCAACTATTGCATCCACATTACATTTCTCCAGAAGTTCATGGTGATTGTAGTATATTTTACCTATACCGTAACGTTTTGCAACTTCATTTGCAACTATTGTTCTCGGTTCTGCAATTGCTACTACCTCACAGTCATCAAGAAGCACATAATTTGATAAATGCGCCACCTGTCCCATGAAACCTGTCCCGACGAAACCTATCTTTAATTTTCTGCTCATATCATTACACCTCGTATAATAGTTTTGTAGAGGTTTTATCAAAATATTTCCAGTTTAAACCTCATGGTATTGACTCCAAATTCACTGGAAATTATCTTCAAAGGCTGCTTAATGTGATGTTCTGCTTGTGGAGGGAGCCATCAATACAAAATGCGCATCTTCCAGCGGTTTTGTTGCCATTATGTCGAGTATAAGGGTTTTGCAGAACACAATACTTCCTGCACCAATAATTGCTATTTTCCTCAGTTTTAGCACCTCGTTTTTATAAACCCGTACGCTCTCGAAAAGTCGGAGAGCTTGATTTTCA
>JAAZDH010000242.1 GCA_012512865.1 Clostridiaceae bacterium
ATTGTTACCGGGGCAGCCCGGGGTATAGGCAATGCCATTGCCGCAAAACTGGCTGAAGACGGGTATGGGATTTGCATAGTTGATGTATTTGACGAGGACAAGGTTACGGCAAATATTGACAAGGTAAGGGAAAAAAAGCAGCACGTCCTGTACCTTAAAGGGGATATTTCATCCGCGGAGAGCAGAAAGAACGTAGTTGAAAGTGTGCTGGACCGGTTCGGGAGGATAGACGTACTGGTAAACAACGCTGGTGTGGCGCCGAAAGTAAGAATGGATATGCTTGAAACCACCGAGGAAAGCATGGACTACGTGTTGAACATCAACCTGAAGGGAACTTTTTTCATGACACAGCAAGTGGCAAATGCCATGATAGATACTATAAAAAACGGCAAGGTCGAAGATTACAAGCCCGCGATAGTAAACATATCCTCCATGTCGGCTTATACTTCTTCCACCAACAGGCCGGAGTTCTGCATTTCAAAAGCAGGCGTAAGCATGATAACCACCCTTTTCGCAGACAGGCTGGCCGAATTCGGCATCAATGTATACGAGATAAGACCTGGTATTATCATGACGGATATGACGGCTGTTGTAAAGGAGAAATATGACAAGCTCATAGCGGAAGGGCTCCTCCCGGTAAAACGCTGGGGATACCCGGAAGACGTAGCCAACGCGGTTTCGGTGCTTTGCTCCGGGAAGCTTGCCTATTGTACCGGCGATGTAATTAACGTGGACGGGGGATTCCACATAAGGAGACTATAAACTATAAGAGAATTGCAAGGTAGCTGTAAGAAGACTGCACACTATAAGAAGATTGTACACCATAAAAGACTATACAGCGCAAGAAAGCTCGCAAGAGGATTGTACGCTTCAAGAAGTGAATAAAAAGCATATTTTATTGAACTAAATGTTGAATTATATATTGAATTACATTGAATTACAGGACAGAATTGATTAGAGGGAGGGATAAACAGGCATGGATAAGAGAAGGGTGAATATTGGAGGGCTGGATATTGATGTGTATAGCCTTAACACCGTAATAGTAGGTACTGGATGTGCAGGGTTCAACGCGGCTGACAGCCTGTATTCCCTTGGGCAGAGGGATATTGCAATTGTGACCGAAGGGATTGACATGGGAACTTCAAGGAATACCGGCTCGGACAAACAAACATATTACAAGCTGACCATGGCCGGCGATACGCCCGACTCGGTAATTGACATGGCAAAAACACTCTTTGGCGGCGGGTGCATGCACGGCGACACGGCATTGATAGAAGCTGCCCTTTCATCACGCTGCTTTTACAAGCTGGTGGAACTGGGTGTGCCATTTCCCCATAACGAATACGGTGAATTCATCGGGTACAAGACCGACCATGATCCAAGGCAGCGTGCAACTTCAGCCGGACCCTTGACGTCGAAATTCATGACGGAAAAGCTGGAAAAGCACGTTAAAGATAAAGGCATTACTATCTTTGACGGTTTCCTGGCAGTTGGCATCCTGGTACATAATAATGAAGCAGTCGGGCTTATAGCCATCGATACCAATAGGGTGCAGGATGAAAATATGGGATTTGTCCTTTTTAACTGCCGGAATATTATCTACGCCACCGGCGGGCCTGCCGGGATGTACCTTACCTCGGTTTACCCGGAAAGCCAGACGGGTTCCCAGGGGATTGCTTTTGAAGCAGGGGTAAGGGGGGTAAACCTTACAGAGTCCCAATACGGCCTGGCATCAATAAAGTTCCGGTGGAACCTTTCGGGTACCTACCAGCAGGTTTTGCCCCGCTATGTTTCGACGGCACCGGATGGAAGCGATGAAAAGGAGTTCCTTGAAGAGTACTTCCCGGATCCCGGTACCATGCTTGACGCAATATTTCTGAAAGGCTACCAGTGGCCCTTTGACCCAAGGAAAATAGAAAACTATGGCTCATCCTTGATAGACATATTAGTATATAACGAGATGCAAATCAAGGGAAGACGGGTATTCCTGGATTACACAAGGAATCCTTCCCGGGGATGCAAGAATGGGGAGCTTGATTTTTCACTACTGGGGAAAGAAGCTTACAAGTACCTTGAAAACTCGGGGGCCCTTTTCGGTACGCCGATAGAGCGCTTGAGAAAGATGAACCAGCCTGCCATCGAACTGTACAAGAATAACGGTATTGACCTGGAAAAGGAATACCTCGAGATTGCGGTTTGCGCCCAGCATAATAACGGGGGCCTTGCGGTCAACACCTGGTGGGAAAGCAACATAAGGCACTTTTTCGCGGTTGGCGAATGCAGCGGCACTTTTGGAATTTACAGGCCAGGGGGCAGTGCCCTTAATTCAACGCAGGTTGGCAGCTTGAGGGCGGCCCAGTATATAGCCGCCAATTGCAGTTACATGAATGCACCGCTGCCTGTAGGCGATTTCGCAGACATGGTAAAGGACCAGGTTGAGAGCAGGATTAACCTGGCAAGAAGGTTTGCCGCAAGCATTAATCCTGGAAGCGGAGCTGCAGGAGGGAATCCAGGGGACGGAAAGAAAGAGGTGGAAGGCTCGGCCAGGGCAGGCGTGATGGAAGCAAGGAGAAGGATGCAGAAAAGAATGTCGAAAAGCGGGGCCCATATCCGGTCTTACGAAGAAGTGCTGAAAGCCATCGAGAAAATCAGGAAGGAAATTGAGAACCTTGATAAAAACATAATGCTTTCCTCGATGAAAGAGCTGCCGGACACGTTCAGGAACAGGGATATTGCCATTACCCAGTATGTATACTTGAATGCCATAAAGGAGTACATGGAAAAGGGAGGCAAGAGCCGGGGCTCATACCTGGTGCATGACGATGAGGGCATGCTGCCGGTTGAAAACCTGCCCGAAATATTCAGGTTCTCACTGGAAAAAGGAGATTTGTCCAAGATAGTAAATGAAATAGAATTGGAAACGAAAAACGACTCGCTAAAGATAGTATCCGAATGGAAGCCCGTACGCCCCATCCCCGTATCCGACCAGTGGTTTGAAAATGTTTGGCGCGACTACAGGGATAAAAAGGTATTCCGATTGAAATAATGAATGTGATATGATAAATATGATATAATAAATAGGTACAATAAATATAAATACTGCAGTGAAAGCCGCTGCAGTAGTTGTACCTATTTTGTATTTGCGGGGAGAGCCGGGAAAAGAACCATGAAGGAAGCTCAGGACTTTGCTCGATACGAGTATTTTGAATACCTTGACAAGGAAGAGTACAAGGATATCCTGCTTATCAGGGTGTCCGACAATAAGCATGGAGGATTGCCCGTTTTTGTACGCAAGTATATTTTACAGCCAGGTGCCGAGCTTGGCTTGCACAGGCATGAATCCATGCAAATAAACTACATCTGCCAGGGAAAGGGCGGGCATTACATTAACAAGCACGAATTCGAAATTGTAAAAGGAGATATATTTGTGATACCTCCCTATATACCTCACAAGATAAGTGCGGCAAAAGATTCAAACATCCAGATATTTGAATTCGAGTTTGTCCCCGGGTTTATATACCAAAATTTCGGAAGCATTGAAAATGTTGAATCCTTTTTTGACTTTGCCTATATTGAGCCTTTCCTCGTTGGAGAAAACAATGTGAAACCCCGCCTTAATCTTGTCGGCAAGATACAGGTTGAGGTCGAGAATATCCTGAATGAAGTTTTAATGGAATATAACAACAGGCGATCAGGCTACCTCCTGGTTATAAAGTCCCTGCTCTTAAAACTGCTCGTCATGGTAGGAAGGGAATTTACCAGGGAACTGCAGGATTCGGAAACCAGGCCGGCCTTTGAAAGACACAGGGATTCCATATTTGAAGCAATCGAATACATCAACCGGAATTACATGAAAGATTTAACCGTTGAAGAAGCTGCCAGGAAGTCAATGTTATCCCAGTCTTACTTTAGTTACCTGTTCAAAAGCATAACCACGAAAACCTTTACCGAGTACTTGAATGATTTGAGAATATCCAGGGCCATGGAGCTTTTGGCAAGTACGGATAAAAGGGTGCTGGATATTTGCTATGAAGCAGGCTTTAACAATGTAAACCATTTCAACAGGCTGTTCAAGCAAAAAACCGGGGTATCCCCCAGGACATACCGGCGCCTTAACCTTAATGCTTGATGCTACGTGAAATCCCTTCATAAAGTAATCCTGAAAAATATTTTTGATAATAATTACAATAAATACTCTTCAAAATAATCCTGGAAAATAATCCAAAGCATAACCTAGAATATAATCTAAAAGTAATCTAAAGTATAATCTGAAATATAATTCTATATTCAAAACAACGTAGTATTCATGTATTTATAAAATCTGTCAATTTATAAGTGAAATTTGCAAAGATAATGTACTATTATTATATTACTATAATTATCGTACAATTGCTATTACCATTAATATTTATTACTTGAAAAGCTGGTTTATTAAGTCATGCATGATTGTTCCTGGATTAATTGAGGCAAGGTAATTGGAGGTAAATAATATGTTATCTTCCCGTGAAAATTATATTAGAAATGCACGATTCGAAGGACCCGAGTGGATACCGGCGTGGATTGTTATTAGCAATGCTTTATGGGATCAATTAAGGTATGAGCTCGAAGAAGTGGCCCTAAGGCACAACGAGTTTTTCCCCCATGTAAAAAAGGGATGGCGCGATTACGATAATTTTGATTTCGGGAATGCATACACAAAGGGGAAGCCCTTCATGGATTCGTGGGGGTGCATATGGGAATCTTCCGTGAACGGGCTGGAGGGGGTTGTAAAAAATGCACCCCTCGCAAACTGGGAAGATTTTAAAAACTACCAGGTACCGGATGCTAATATCCATGCGGACCGGTACCTAAGGAATTGGGATAAGGAAAAAGAAAAAATTGAGAAAAAGAAAGAAAAAGGCGAGCTTACAACAGTCAGCCTTGAACATGGATTTCTTTTTTTGAGATTGCAATACCTCAGGGGTTTTGAAAATGCCCTGGTGGACATGTATACCGATGAACCGCTGCTTTGCGAGCTGATTGAAAAAATAGACGGCCACAACATGACAATAGTGAAGCGTTACGCGGAAATGGGCGTTGACGTGATGGAATTTCCCGAGGATTTGGGCATGCAAAAATCCCTGGTTATCAGCCCCGAAATGTTCAGGAAGTGGATACTGCCTTCTTATAAAAAACTGTTCAGGCCATGCAAGGAAAATAATATCCTTGTAGAATTTCATAGTGACGGGTACATAATGGAAATAGCCGACGACCTTATTGAAGCCGGGGTTGACATAATAAATCCCCAGGATTTATGTAACGGCATAGACAACGTTGCAAAAGAAATAAAAGGGAAGGCTTGCATAAGGATTGATATAGACAGGCAAAGGATTGTGCCTTATGGTACAAGGAAAGAAATAGAGGAACTGATAGAGGAAGAAGTGAAAAAGCTCGGCAGTCCCCAGGGAGGCTTGGAATTTATTGCGGGTGTTTACCCTCCCACGCCTCCAGAGAATGTAGATGCTTTATGCGAAGCCCTGAAAAAGTACAGGCGTTATTGGTGGGAATAAACCAGGATTAGCCTAAAATTTTCGATGACCCGGCCTAATCTCATGATTTAAGTCATTGGGATGAAAGCTTAGTCAAAAGTAACTATACATTAAAAAAATGCTATAAAAATTTATTAAAAAACAGGGAGGTCCTTTTTAAATGGCGGAAAAACTAGCGTTGTTTGGCGGGCCTAAAGCGGTACAGCATGAAGACGAAGACGTTTTTAAGTGGCCGATAATTACGAAGGAAGACGAAGAGGCTGTGCTGGATGTCCTTCGCAGGGGGGCCATGTCGGACACCGATGTGACAAGGCAATTCGAGAAGGAATTTGCAGAATGGCAGGGGGTCAAGTATGCCCTTGCTTTCAGCAGCGGGACCGCGGCCATACAAACTGCCATGTATGCTTGCAAGGTTGGAGTTGGGGATGAAGTAATCTGCCCGAGCGTAACTTACTGGGGCTCAATAGCCCAGGTTTATTCACTTGGCGGGACGCCCGTGTTTGCCGATATAGATCCCCATACCCTTTGCATAAACCCCAAGGATATTGAGCACAGGATTTCGGAAAGGACAAAGGCTATAATCGTAGTACACTATTTAGGTTACCCGGCTGACATGGACCCCATCATGGAAATTGCACGCAAGTACAATATTAAGGTGATCGAGGACGTTTCCCATGCGCAGGGCGGGCTGTACAAGGGCCGAAAGGTCGGGACATTCGGAGATGTTGCTGCCATGTCCCTCATGAGCGGTAAGTCCTTTGCAACAGGAGAAGGAGGCATTCTTGTCACCAATGACAGGGAAATATATGACAGGGCGATAGCCTTTGGGCATTACGAGAGGTTTAATGAAAAAGAAATAGAAACGGGATATTTAAAACCTTACATGGGCTTGCCGCTGGGCGGGTACAAGTACCGCATGCACCAAATGAGTTCCACCGTTGGACGAGTACAGCTTAAGTATTACGATGAACGCTGCGAGGAAATCCGGAAGGCAATGAACTATTTCTGGGATCTCCTGGATGGGGTGCCGGGTATAAAAGCCCACCGCCCACCGGAGGATTCGGGAAGCAACATGGGAGGCTGGTATGCACCCCATGGCTTGTACAGGCCTGAAGAACTTGAAGGGCTTTCCGTGACCAGGTTTACCGAGGCTGTCCGTGCTGAAGGTTTCAAGGGATGCCACCCGGGGTGTAATGCGGCATTGCATACCCATGCGCTATTTAACACCTGTGATGTATACGGGCACGGCAAACCTACCAGGATAGCCAACGCGTCAAGGGATGTAAGGGAGCTCGATGCAAGCCTGCCGGTAAGTGAAAAAATAGGGACCATGGTATATTCCATACCCTGGTTTAAGCATTATAAGCCCGAAATAATAGAGCAGTACGCTAAAGCATTTAGAAAGGCTGCTGAAAACTACAAGGAATTACTCAAGGACGACCCCGGCAATCCGCCAATGCTCGGGGGATGGCATTTCTTTAGGCACCGATGATAGATGCGCAAATTAATGAAGGCGCCTATATATTAACATGAACAGGATTGTAAAGTGGGAAAAGAAGCCGGCATGCTGCCTGTAAAAAGGTGGTGTGGAGGCTTTTTTTTCTGATAGGGAGTTTATTTTTCTATACAATTCATGTAGAATGTAATCAAACATATGAAATAAAATAAAATGTGTTTATAGGAGACGATGCCCCATGGATTTTATAGAGCTTACCAGGATAAGGCAAAGTGTAAGAAGGTACTCCGGTACCCCGGTAGAAAGGGAAAAAATCGAGAAGTGCATCGAGGCCGCAAGACTTGCTCCTTCGGCTTGTAATTCCCAGCCTTGGAGAATAGTAGTCGTGGATGACCCGGAAATAAAAGAAGAGGTGGCACGAGAAACATACGGCCCCGTGATTTCATTTAATAAGTTTACCCATACTGCACCTGTAATACTTGTCATGGTGATGGAGAAGCCCAATATTACGGCTGCATTTGGTGCCGCAGTCAAAAACATCGATTACAGCTCCATCGACCTGGGAATAGCGGCAGAGCACATATGCTTGCAGGCAGCGGAGCTTGGCCTGGGCACATGCATGTTAGGATGGTTTAACGAGGAACCGATAAAGAAGATACTGGGGATTCCCAGGGAAAGAAAAATCGGTTTGCTCATATGCCTTGGGTACCCGGAGAACAAGGAGGTTAGAAAAAAGGTAAGAAGGCCTTTCAATGAAATCGTAAGCTACAATAAATACGCAAGATGAAAACAGTTTTTAGCAGAGGATGGGACAGGTTTTATGGCTGACAAGAAAAAGATACTGAAGAGATTTATTTCATACTACAAACCCCATATGAGATTATTTATCGCCGATATGGCCTGCTCCTTTTCAATAGCTTCCATAGATTTGGTGTTCCCTATAGTTACCCGTTACTTGCTCCAGTATGTAATCCCTGCAGGGAATGTTTCCTTGATGCTGACCATTATAAGCTCCCTGGCGGGATTGTACGTGGTGCGTATGCTTTTGAATTACTTTGTCAATTACTACGGGCATATCGTGGGGATCAGGATGGAATACGACATGAGAAAAGACCTGTTTTCCCACCTTCAAACTCTTTCCTTCAGGTTTTATGATAATGTGAGGACAGGAAAGCTCATGTCAAGGATGATGAACGATTTGAATGAAATAACCGAGTTGGCCCACCATGGCCCCGAGGACTTGTTTCTTTCGGTAATCATGCTTTCCGGCTCAATTATCATCCTGTTGACAATCGAGTGGAGACTGACCCTCGTGCTCCTGATGATGGTCGTATTCATGGGCTGGTTTGCTGTAACGAAGAGAACGAAAATGTCCCAGGCTTTCCGCGAGGTAAGGCAGAAGGTGGCTAATGTGAATGCCCAGTTGGAAAACAGTATTTCCGGGATTCGCGTATCCCAGGCATTTACGAACGAGGAATACGAGAAAGAGAAATTTGATGCAGGAAATGAACAATTCAAGGTTTCCAAGAATGAGGCCTACAAGTATATGGCCCAGTATACATCCGGCATAGATTTTATAACAAACATGCTGAATGTTACAGTGATAGGGATTGGCGGGTATTTCGTATACATAAAGCTGATAGATGTTGCAGACCTGCTTGCCTTTACCCTATACGTCAATATGGCGGTTCAGCCGGTAAGAAGACTGGCCCAGTTCGTGCAGCAGTTTGAGTCAGGCATGACAGGCTTTGAGAGGTTTTCGGAAATCATGGACGAAAGGAGTGACATCCAGGAAAAGGAGAATGCAATCGAGTTAAGTGACGTAAAAGGGGAAATAACAATTGAAAATGTCACATTTTCATATAACGAGGGGCAGAATGTATTAAGAAATATTAATCTTAAAATTCCTGCAGGCAAGGTAATTGCCCTGGTCGGGCCTTCCGGGGGCGGAAAAACCACCCTGTGCAACCTGGTGCCCAGGTTTTACGACGTGGAGGAAGGATCCGTAAAAATTGACTGTATTGATGTTAGGGATATAACTCTCAAGTCCTTAAGAAAAAATATAGGTATTGTGCAGCAGGACGTATTCCTCTTTGCAGGCACCATCAAGGACAATATACTCTACGGGAGAGTTGATGCAACGGATGAAGAGGTTATAGAAGCCGCAAAACGCGCCAATATCCATGAATTTGTAATGAGCTTGCCAAGCGATTATGACACCTACGTGGGCGAAAGGGGAGTGCAGCTTTCGGGCGGTCAAAAACAAAGGGTGGCCATCGCCAGGATATTCTTAAAAAATCCGCCGATCTTGATTCTCGACGAGGCTACTTCGTCCCTTGACAATGAAACCGAAATGATAATCCAGGAGTCCCTGGAGGAATTGTCAAAGGGAAGAACTACCATTGTTATAGCCCACAGGTTGTCTACAATAAGGAACGCCGATGAGATTATTGTTATAGACAAGGATGGCATAAAAGAAAAGGGGACGCATGAAAGCCTCATGCAATTAAATGGGATATATGCAAGGCTGTATGGTATTAGTTCAAAAAACAGTTTATCGAAAAATAATAACTTGACTTAAAATTTAGTGATAGAAGGTATTGCTATGAATATAGGAATTGTGAGCAGGAGTTTCACGGGAATGACTACCGCTGAAGCGGCTGAAACCATGAAATTGCATGGATTTAAATGTACAGAGCTTTGCTTTTCTCAAGCGGACTGCAAGTACTGGGTATATAACGGGACATCGGATATTTCGGACTTGACGAATCAAAGGGTATTGAAGATCGTTGAAACATACGGTAGTAATGGTATTGAAGTGGTATCAATAGGGGTGTTCACGAACCTGGTTGAACCGGACGAGGACACCAGGAGAAAAAACCTTGATTATTTTGTAAGGCACATGGAATATGCAAATTACTGCGGTGTCAAGTTTGTCGTGACGGAATGCGGTTTCAGGAAGGATAGCCGCGGCATTCTTGCTGACAGGTATGAATCTGACTTTAGCAGGATGCTGGATAGCGTAAAATATCTTGCCGAAAAGGCGGATAGATATGATGTATTTGTGGCCATTGAACCATGTGTCCTGGATGTAATCCCCAGCGCAAAGAGAATGAAAGATTTCATCAGCCAGTGCGGCTCCGGCAGGGTTAAAGTTTTGCTCGATCCTGCCAACTTGATTGCCAACTCATCAGAAGAAGACATGTTCAAGTATTTGAAAGATAACATCGCATATTTCCACGGCAAGGACAGGAAGGTAAACGATGCTTACGGCAGGGTGCTTGGGGAAGGCGATATTGACTGGTTAAGATTCTTTTCGCTTTACAAGCAATATAGCGAGGGAGTGCCTTTTATACTAGAATATGTAAATGAAAAAAATTGCGGTGAAATAAGGCAAAAGGCCATGGACTTTTATTCCCGGGCATAGGCGAAAATTTGCCTTATAGGCAAAAACTCGCCCGGGGTTCAGAGGTAATAAAACCTGCAGCAAGTCAATTTATCTTGTAAAAAGGTAATTTGTTTTGCTAAAACCCGGCTTGTTTTGCAAAAAATCCATATTGCAAAAGACAAGTAAAAGTGTTAATATAATTATTGCAAACAGCACAGTGGGCGATTAACTCAGCTGGTTAGAGTGTCATCTTGACATGGTGAAAGTCGGGGGTTCAAGTCCCTCATCGCCCACCAACAGGCTCCCCGGAAGGGGAGTTATTTTTTTATTATCCTGCTTTCTTTTTATAAGCAGCTTATTTTCATAACTAAGAATCATTAGCAAAATCGATTATTTTCCATATAATGTATATTTGTCATGCGCATGTCCTTGAAACATTTATTACTATTTTAAAATAGAACACTAGGAAATTAACCGTGGAAGTATTTGATTAGAATATTTATTCATGCTATAATGTAGTTGAAATAACAATAAATGACATGTAGATAGCAGTAAGTATTCAAATACTACTCCAAAAGTCAATGCCTTTTCGAAGAAAAAAATCAACCAACATAAAAATTTTAAGAAAATAAAATCTTTAAGTAATTATTCTTTGCATGGAACTTTGAAATTCGCAAAATGATAAGAGGAAAGTGATTATATGAGGATAAGAAATATTGTATTAGCAGGGGTAATGATCATAATAATACTTGGCGTTATAATCATTGTGTATACAAGAAACCTATATACCCCTGTAAGCAGCAAAGAATTAGAGTTAGTGGATGATAATATTTTGATTTATCAGGAGCCTCAAAAAATTACTAAGGAAGTCGATAAAGGGGTGTATGTCACCGTTGAATTAGAAGGTAAACAAGTAATGAAGGAAGCATGTGTTGAAGCATATGTTATAGAAGATGGCGAAGTTAAAGCGGCTGATATACGAAAAAAGACATTTGTAATAAATGAAGGTAAGCCGGGTGAGAAAACAGTCGAGTTCGTACAAGTAATAAAGGACGGGAAAATTGTATCTGTTTATCCTTCCCAAGGTGGTCAAATAATGAATTTCAGTCAAGGCAAAAGTAAAATTATCTTTACGGATAATGGAAGCCAGGGCTTATGGGTGGTGGATAAAAGCCTTGATAATATTTTGAACATCCAACCCGATACTGTAGGTCCGTATTCTAAGCAGGTTCTCATGGAAGAAAAAAGAAAGCTTGAAGATAAGAATATTGATACTGATACATTAATATTGTATTGGGCTGCGCGCCCGGTGTTATCGCCGGATGAGAATAGGGTAGTATTTCACTCAAATAGATCAGGTTATCCTTACAATTGTAGAGGAACACTATGGGTAACGGATATGGAAGGAAACACCAATGAAATTGTTGTCGAGGAAAAAAGTGTAGCTGTAATAGGCTGGTTGACCAATGAAGAAATTTTATTCCGGAGTAATGATTATACGATAAAAAAGGTTTCTTCAAAAGATGGAAAAATTTCAACGGTAATAGGTAAACCCGCGAGTATTTCCACTTCTGGGATTGTTCCGGACGGTAATTACCTGGTATACCAGAATATGACGGGTGCAAGTTTGAATAATGAATTATATCAGTATAATTTAAAAACAAATGAGAGTAAGCTTATAAAATTGCCGGAAGAATACACGACCACTCGTTTTTATGATTGGCACCAGGATAAATCAAAGGTTGTCTTTTATGTAGTAAATGGAAAAACTGATTTAAAGCTATTGATACATGATTGTACAACCTGTAAAACCATTGAAATATTTGCACCAGGCAATATCAAGTTTGAAAGCAGTATCCCGCCTAAATGGAATAATGACAGTGTCATCTTCTGTGCAAGCGGAAAAACATACATGGCTAACCATCGCCGTGCAAGTTTGCCCTGTACGCCCTGGGAGACATCCCCTTTGCTTTTTTGAACATCTTGGAGAATAGCAAAGGGTCGTCGTACCCTACGGAGCGGGAGATGGCCCCGATGGAAAGGGAGGGGTTTTTCATCAAATCACAGGCCTTGTCCAGCCTAAAGTTAATTAAATAATCCTGGGGTGACATATTGAAATGCTCCTTGAATATTGCACCCATGTAACTCCTGTCCAGGCCAACGTAGCGTGCTATTTCCCTTATGCTTATTTTTCTTGGGTAATTTACTTCTATAAATTCTACAATATTTTTTATGTATTGATCCTTCTTCCTGCTATCCTTTTCCGGGGCAAGGGGCTGCTTGTTTTCCTCGATCAAGCGGGAAAGAAAGAGGTATAACAGCCCTAACAGCCTTATTTCCTTGGATTTTGACATTTTACCGGATTCAAGCATCTGTTTGAAGCAATTTTCAATGAAGTTGTCTTTCCTGTATGTAAAAATAGGATTATCAATGGAAAGCCCCGCTTTTTTAAGAAAACATTCCGCGTTAAGGCCGTTGAACCCAATCCATGAATAATGCCACGGGTCATTGAGATCTGCCTGGTAGTATGTTACGATCCCCGGGCATATCAAAAAACCCTGGCCCCCGGTTAAATTGTAGGTTTTGCCTCCCACCTGGAATATGCCCCTGCCCCTAAAAATGTAATGTATTAAAAAACAATCTCTGACCGCAGGCCCATAATAGTGTCCGGGCTTGCATTTTTGAGTACCGCATTGATACATAATTAAATCCGATGCATCAAGCCTCTCAATAGGCACTATTTCCATCATGTAAGGCAATCAGCCCTCCTTTCATGCTGTTGCTTATACAGCATTATGCCATAATTATTATAGCACAGTTCCATTTACCTTTCACTTAAAATAGTTTAAAATTAACTAGGTATATGGGTTTGTGTTTAAATCCAGGTATATCAAAGACATATTAAATTAATACATAAAGTTTGCGAGGTGCTGATGATTTATGAAAAAAATAGCTTTTATTGGTGCAGGCAGCTTTGGTTTTACAAGGACCCTTGTAAAGGATATTCTTTCTTTTCCTGCATTCAGGGATTGCACCATAGCTCTTATGGATATTGACGAGGAAAGGCTTTCTTACATAAAGAGAGCGGTGGACAAAATCGTCGCTGCAGGAAACTACCCGGCAAAAGTTATTGCTACGATGGATAGGGCAGAAGCGTTAAAAGATGCGGACGGGGTTTTGTGCACGATACTTGCCGGCGGTGTCCAGGTATGGCGCCACGATATCGAGATACCCAAAAAATACGGGGTTGATATCAATGTCGGCGATACCAGGGGGCCTGCGGGCATATTCAGGGCGCTGAGGACGATACCTGTAATGCTTGACATATGCAGGGATATAGAGAGGTATTGCCCGGATGCAATTCTTTTAAATTATACGAACCCCATGGCGATGCTTTGCAGGGCTATGCAGGGCGAAACCAAGGTGAAGCTGACAGGGCTTTGCCACAGTGTACAGGGAACGGCACATATGCTTGCGAATTGGATTGGAGCTCCCATGGAAGAAATTACATACCTTTGCGCCGGCATCAACCACCAGGCGTGGTACCTTGAGTTTAAATGGAACGGGAAAGATGCTTATCCGCTAATAAGAGAAGCAATCAAAAAACCCGAGATTTATAATGCTGAGCAGGTAAGAAATGAAATGTTCCTGCATCTTGACTACTATGTTACAGAATCCAGCGGTCATAATTCCGAGTATAATGCATGGTTCAGGAAAAGGCCTGATCTTATAGAGAAGTACTGTACACATGGCACCGGATGGAACCCCGGGGAATACGCTTATATACTCAAATATTATCTTGATAGAGAAGACACATGGAAAAAGGACATAGAAGAATGGCTGAACAGGGACACTATCAGCCTGGAGAGAGGGCATGAGTACGCGGCAAACATTTTCAACGCAATAATAGGCGACGGCACGATGTATACATTTAACGGCAATGTGAGGAACTTTGGACTTATTGATAATCTTCCGGAAGGCTGCTGCGTGGAGGTGCCTATCCTGGCTTCAAAGAGAGGACTGGACCCGATTCACGTGGGGCCGTTGCCGGATCACCTGGCGATCCTGAATAATATCAGTGCAAGATGTGAAGAGCTGGCTGTAGAGGCGGCAATCACCGGAGATCCCAGGAAAGTATTTTACGCCATATGTTTTGACCCGTTGACTTCTGCAGTGCTAAGCCTTGCCGAGATAAAAGAGATGGTGGATGAGATGTTCACGGCAAATAAGGATTGGCTGCCCCAGTTTAAGCATAAATCATAGAAAAAGAGATTGCAAAAAGAAAGAATTGTAGAGGAGAAAGCTTCTTTAAATTTTTTCTTGAGTATTAAAGCTTGTTAAGGTAAAATATTCTCAGGACATAAATAACATGGTTATCACTTGGAATGCCATAAAGTAACTTTCCAGGTGATAACCATTCTATTAATTAGAATCTTCATGGAATCAAGATAAGGGGTAATGAAATGATAACGTATGCATGTTTTAATGAGCATGATAAAAAGGCAGTCGAAGAGCTGGTAAAATTCATTCCTGGAAAAATATTTGATTTCCATGCCCACGTTTACAGGGAAAAAGACCTGAACAAATCAACAGGAAGAAATATTTTCATTGGTCATGATGTTGTGGAGGCGGAAACATGGCTGAAAAATTTAACCAAGATACTGGGGCGTGAACCTCGCGGCGCCTTATTCATGCCATTTCCTACAGAAAAATGTGATATTGATGCAGCGAATAATTATTTAGTAACACAACTGGCGCAATTTAAAGAGAGCAAGGGACTTGTTCTTGTTTCCCCAACGCATCGAAAAGATTTAATACTAAAACACCTTGAAAATCCCCAGGTTGTAGGCTTTAAACCCTATCACCTGTTTAGCAGTTATAAGCCAACCTTTGATTCAACCATTGATGATTATATCCCGGATTGGGTTTGGGAGGAGGCAAACAAAAGAAACCTGGTTATTATGCTGCATTTAGTAAAGAATAGGGCATTGGCTGATGTGGATAACCAAAGAATAATAAGAGAAAAGTGCAAAAAATATCCACAAGTAAAGCTCATTTTAGCTCATGCTGCAAGAGGGTTTAACGCGGTAAATACATTAAGAGGCATAGGCTCTTTAAGAGGGCTTGAAAATATATGGTTTGATACTTCGGCAATATGTGAAGCGTCCCCAATAAAAGCTATTCTTAATGAATTTGGCCCGACAAGGGTGCTTTGGGGAAGCGATTTTCCAATATCACAAACCAGGGGAAAGTGCATATCACTGGGAGACGGGTTTATTTGGATACAGGAAGGCACAACAAGCTTCGAGAAATTAGCCACACCTTGCAATCCAATCCTTGTTGTAATTGAGTCTATACGGGCGCTAAAATGTGCTGCAGATGACTTCGGGTTGAATTATGCTGATATAGAAGATATCTTCTACAATAATGCGGTAAACCTCCTGGAAAAGGTAAAGAAAGATGGAAATGCTGAAAGCGCAAGCCTGGGAAGGCTGCAAAACATAGAAAACACGGGAAATGCATCATGCCCGGCAAACAGCGGAAGCATGGAAAATGTAACAAGCATAAAAACACAAGCACTGTACCTGCAAGCAAAAAAGATTATACCGGGAGGGGTACAGCTGTTAAGTAAACGGCCTGAGATGATGGCACCGGGTGTTTGGCCGCCCTATTTTAGAGAAGCACGTGGTTGCGAAGTCTGGGACCTGGATGGCAGGCATTATTATGATATGTCTACAAACGGGATTGGTTCCTGCCTGCTGGGCTACAGGGACCCTGATGTGACAAGGGCCGTAATAAGGAGAATCAACCTGGGAAGTATGAGCACCTTAAATCCTCCCGAGGAGGTATGTCTTGCAGGTAAGCTCCTGGAAATACACCCCTGGGCTGAGCAGGTGAGGTTTGCCCGCACAGGTGGGGAGATCGGGGCAGTTGCCGTACGAATAGCAAGGGCTACAACGGATCGTTCTGTTATTACAATATCCGGCTACCATGGATGGCATGACTGGTATCTGGCTGCAAATCTTGGCGAAGATGATGCTTTAAGAGGACACTTGCTTCTTGGATTGGACCCCCTCGGGGCGCCGAGGGAATTGCGAAAAACGGCAGTAACTTTCAAACATGGTGATTTTGATGAATTCCGGAAAGTCCTAGACGAATATGGAGACGGACTTGCTGCAGTAATAATGGAGCCTTGCAGGTATAAAGATCCGAAAAACGGCTTTTTGGAATACGTAAGGAGCGAAACTGCAAAAAGGGGAATTATATTAATATTTGATGAAGTCACGATAGGTTGGAGGCTTAACCTTGGGGGTTCGCATTTAAGATTTGGAGTTAATCCTGATATGGCAATATTTGCAAAGGCACTGGGAAACGGACACCCAATAGCGGCAGTTATAGGGACAAAGGAGGCCATGCAAGGAGCACACGGTTCATTTATCAGCAGTACATATTGGACTGAGAGTGTAGGTCCGGCAGCAGCTCTCGCAGTTATCGATAAATTGGAAAAATATGATGTAGCTGGACATGTTGCCGGCATAGGAAGCAAAATTATGTATTTGTGGAAACAATATGGCGGTAAATATGATCTGCCCGTTATAGTAGAAGACGGTTATCCATGCCTTGCCCATTTTAAATTTGACCATGAGCTTTCACAACACTTAAACACCCTTTATGTGCAGCTGATGCTGGAGAGGGGATTCCTGGCAGGAGTCAGCATTTATCCTACCTTTGCTCATACAGAAGAAATAGTGGATTTATATGGCAATGCCATAGACGAGGTGTTCGGTATCATTGCCGGCTGTTTGAAAGAAAATGCTGTAGGGAAGATGTTAAAAGGCCCAGTGGCGCATACGGGTTTTAGAAGGTTGTTATAATTACGAGGTGAATAAACCAGGATGCATTTTCAAAAGCATTTTTTTAGATGATATTCTTTTTATAATAGATACAAAATTATAGATACAAAATTCAGCAGGGGATAATTACATTGCCCTGGAAAAGCTCAATTTTCCTGTTTTTCTCAAACTTGGATTTTTCCTTGGATTTACCATGATTTAATCCCTGACAGTTGTGGTATTATATATTCACAAGCAATGCTGCATTGAGTGCTCAGGGTAAACAATATTGCATGCCGCAGCAGGATTGCAAGGATTCTTTTAACAGCTGTCCGTCACGATCAAGTACGGTCAAGGAAGGCTAAAAAGGCTATAATGAAGGATGTGTTAACATGATTGATTTCAGTGTTAATGTTATTTGGTTCTCGAAAGAAAAGTATCGGATTGATGCAGCACTATGGCCACATAAACATGATTATTATCATTATATTTATATTTTAAACGGCACAGGGAAAATAACAATTGATGGAAATGATTATTTAGCCCAGGAGAACGATTTTTACCTGACGCATAAAGGTATTACGCACAGCCTTGAAACAAAAAGCAAGGATGGCATGACAGTAATAGAAATAAAATTTGAAGTGAATAATGAGCAACTGGCTTCACACTTGAACCGGCTGCCATACAGGGTAAGGCTGCCAGGCTTGGATATAAGGCATAAACTTGAAAATTTCATATACGAAGGAATGAGAAAAGAGGCTTACCATGAAGAACTAATAAATTTGCAGTTTACGGAAATATTATTGTTTTTGCTTCGTTACAATGAGAATAGCACTAAAAGCATAAGCAGCAGCTTAATCAGCACTGGTAGCAGGAATAACATGGATGCCAGCCGTGATGCTATTGATACCAAGTGCCTGGATGATGCAATTAATTATATGAAAAATAATTTGACCATGGTTTTTGTCTGGATAATTTGTCCAAGATTGCCAAAATGTCAAAGTATCATTTTTGCAGGTGTTTCAAAAAACATTACGGTACAACCCCGATGCAATATTTTATAATGTTAAGAATATCAAAGGCAAAAGAACTATTATTGTTTTCTGATATGAATATAACCCAGATAGCCGGCAGTGTGGGTTTCAATAATGCCAGGTACTTTAGCAAGGTTTTCAAGCAAAAAGAGTTGATGACCCCGGCAGAATATGCAAAGAAGTATAAACCTAATTTATATTTTTATCTGAAAGATAGAAAAGATATTGTATATAGGTAATGTTTAAATTATAAAGTGTTTTTTGCCATTCAAAGCAATTTTACATACATTAAAAGCAATTTTCTGTATATATATTTGATGAGGGCCATAATATAATTTATATTGTAATCATAATATAGTTCCAACAATAATCAAAATAAAGCA
>JAAZDH010000243.1 GCA_012512865.1 Clostridiaceae bacterium
AAAGGGCCGTCCCCGTCTATATTAGCGTGGATGGGGCAGTGTTGGAAATATTGACACACAGCATAACCGTCGAGGATGTTTTAAACGAAAATAACATAAAAATTGACGATGATGACAGAATAGAAGGCGCTGTACTGGAAGACCGGGTTTTCAGGGGAATGTGCATTAATATTGTAAGGGTTGAAGAAAACCTTATCATTGAGAGTGAGCCGATTTCCTATAAAGTGGAAAAAAGACCCAACCAGAGGCTGGACCAGGGTGTTGAAAGAAAGGTGAGGGAAGGAAAAGAAGGAATAAGGGAACTGCTCTACAGGGTGGTATATGAAGACGGTGTATTAAAAACAAAGGAGCTGGTCAAGGAGACAATAGCAACTGCTCCCGTTAATGAATTGATTGAATATGGCACCATTGCAGCATACACCACTTCCAGGGGAGAAACTTTCCGTTACAGCAAGGTTCTTGATATGCGCGCCACGTCATATACTTCTTCGTTTAAAGATACAGGAAAGAACCCTGATCATCCCCAGTTCGGCATAACCTACACGGGAATAAAAGCAAGGAGAGGCATTATTGCCGTAGATCCCAAGGTAATTCCCCTGGGTACGAGGGTTTACGTGGAATGCCTTGGAAACACCCCTGATTATGGCTTTGCGTTGGCGGCGGATATAGGCGGTGCCATAAAAGGTGACTTAATCGATTTGTATTTTGAAACACAGGAAGAGGTAGACAAATGGGGTTTGAAGAAAGTCAGGGTTTATATATTGGCGGAAGATTAAGCAGTAATGGGAGAAGATTAAGCAGTAATGGGAGAAGATTAAGCAGTGATTGAGCAGTATTGACAAATGATTAAGCGGGGCTTGAAAATGCATGCCAAGAGAGGAACAATATGGAATATGATACCAGGCTGTTGATGAAAAAATACGGCATCAGGCCTTACAAGTCATGTGGTCAAAATTTTCTTGCTGATAATAATATTAAGGAAAAAATTGTTTCTGCTTGCCGCACAGGAAAGGATGACTTTGTAATTGAGATTGGGGCCGGCCTTGGGACCCTTTCGAGGGAACTTGCAGCACGGGCCGGACGACTGGCAGCCATTGAAGCGGATAAACGTCTCATTCCTGCTCTGGAAGAAGCCCTGTCAGGTTATAAAAATGTGCTTATTATCAATGAAGACGTGTTAAAGCTTGATATTAAGAATCATGTAATACCAATGGCATTGGCATACGGTGCAGCCAATGAAGGGAATGGGACCTGTGAGGGGAATGAGCCTTGCAGGCATGGCGGCGATACATTTACCCCGGGTAATATCAAGGTAGTAGGCAATCTTCCCTATTATATTACCACGCCGATTATAATGAAACTGCTGGAAGAAGAGCCTGGAATTGATGAAGCGGTTTTTATGGTCCAGAAGGAAGTGGCTGATAGAATTGTTGCGGGGCCGGGAACAAAGGAATATGGAGCCCTATCCATTGCAGTCCGGTATTACGCCAAGCCCAAGGTATTGTTTAACGTCCCGCCCTCCGCATTTATCCCCATGCCGCAAGTTTATTCGTCGGTAATAAAATTGGTTATCAACAAGAAAGCTCTTGTCATGTTGCATGACAGGAGCTTGTTTTTTAAAATTGTAAGGGCAGCCTTCGGCCAGAGAAGGAAAACCTTGCTAAATGCCTTGTTTAATGCAAATATCTTTTCCCTTGGCAAGGAGGAAATCAAGCAAATCATTGCCAGCCTTAAAGTCCATGGAATTGACGGGGATGCCAGGGGAGAGGAATTGTCCATGGAGCAATTTGCACAATTATCAAATGCAATTTATAAAAAGCTGTCAAGAGCTTATCAAACCCTGAACTAGTATCCATGCAAATGTACAAACCCTGTCAAAAAATGACGGTTATTTTTTTCCCCGCATACATATATATAGTACTAGAAAGCAGGAAAATGAAGGCTTGACCGGCTTGGCCCGCGTAATAAGCCTGGTGTGGGAGGAAAAGAAAGTGGTCAATGATTTGAGATTCAGCAGTATAATTCTTCTATTTAACGAGGAAGATAAAGGATTTGGAAGGAATAACCCCCCCATGGGATACTTAAAGCTGGAAACCAGGGAAGGGAAAGGAAGCCTTTCCGCGCTCGTGCAGAATTTAAAAGACAGCGATGAATATACGGTCTGCAAGTTGTATTTTATAAAGTACCGGGAAGGAGAAGTGGCTTATGCCTGCATGGGTACAATACCTTTGAAAAACGGGAGAGGGGGGATTACAAGAAAAATTGACGCTATTAACGTGGAAAATACGAATTTAAGAATTGATGAATATAATGCAGCGGCGATTGTACTGGAGCGGGAGATTGGAGGAAGGATTGACGTGAAATGCCCCTTGGCCGTATACAAGGCTAAAGATGAGAAGACAAGGTGGGACCATGTTTTCGGCAAATTTGCAGCCAAGGTTAAGATGCGTTCCAGGGAGGAAAGGGGCATAACCGGGTACAAGGAAGAAAGCAGGGAGATTGAAAATATACCAGGGGGGAATAACAGGACAAGCACAATGGATGAGTTACATGTAAGGGACAAGGCAAGCCCTGGAGATGGAGTGCATGAAAATGTGGCTGTACAGGAGGCTTATGACGACAAGTTAAAGATGATGACAGGGAGTTCTGGTGAAGCGAAGGAATATGGACTGCAGGAGCGCGGAATGGGCGAACATGAAGTGCAGGGGCATGGTGCATGGGCGCATGTGACGGAAGAACATGAAGTGCAGGAGAGCGGCTTAAAGGAGAATGACATGAAGGAACAAGGTATGCAGGAATATGGTGTGCAGGAACATGATATGAAAGAACATGATGCGCAGGAGCATTGTATGCAAGAGGGTGATATGCAAAGGTGCGGTATGCAAGGGCATGATATGTTGGGACATGAAAAACAGGAAAAAGACATGCAGGAGTATGATGCACAAGCCCATGAAATGCAGGAAGACGAGATGAAACAAGGTGACCAGGCTCAAACCGGTTATAACAACTATGATGATATTTACAGTAAATATACAGGTACCTTGGAAAGTAAGTATTCATTTGTAGAAAATATGAAGAGAGCGCATCCCGGGGTAAACTGCCAGCGTTGTACCAGTAAAATTCCAGACATCGAATTATTGTCAAATTGTCTTGATAAAGCCTTTAAAAGGTGCGACCCATTCAATACTAAAAGGCAGGACTATAAGTGGTGGAAAGTTACCAACCCCGTTCATTTAAGCAATATTTTGTATTATTGTAATATCCACGTGCCAAAAATATTCAGCCCGCCTGTTATCATGGCATATTACAAGTACAGGTACTTGATTACGGGAATCTATACAAGCAGGAAAAGGAACAAGGTGTATATTGTTCACGGTATTCCCGGGACATATAACGTTGATGAAAGCCCATTGGGGGATTTATGCAGGTGGGTGCAGACAGAAGGAAATACACCCAGGTATGGTTCGTTTGGGTACTGGGTAGTATATGTTGATCCTTTTACCGGCGAGTTTTTAAGACTAAACCGGTAAATACCAACTATCGGCTGATTACCAGGAGAGGAGTAAAGTTAGCGATTTTGCATGGTTAACGGTTTTAAATGATTAGCTTTTATTTTCAAAATGTTTTTAAAATATATAAAAAATAATAAATAAAAATGCATTTTTTGACGAACTGTAGTATAATATGGATATAATCAATATATACATACGAGGAATTAAGGCGGCGTTTCGTGCAAACACTATGCTTAAGCATTTAAAGGGTAAAAACGGTTAATTTCTATGGTTTGACTATGTAAACATGGAGGTTGGTTTCAGTGACGGCTATGAATAAGAACAGGGTGGTATTAAGGATAGCAGGAATGGATTACGCTATCCGTGGCTTAGAACCGGAAGAGTACATGCATAAGCTGGGGATATATGTTGATAAAAAGATGACTGAAATCATGAAGAATAATGTTAAATTAAGCACAAACATGGCAGCCGTCCTGACAGCCTTGAATGTAGCCGATGATTATGCAAAAGCCCAGGAAAACATTGAAAGACTAATGAATGATATAAACGGGCTCAAGGAGGAGATTCAACGCATAAAGGCTGAAAATGAACGGATGAGGAAGGAAAATTCAGATTTGGCAAGTTTGAACAATAATCTGCAGCTTAAATTGGTTAAAACCGAAACAGAGCTCAGGGAAGCAAGAAACTCCCTAGAAAAACTAACAAAAACTTAGCCAAGCTTAATAAGCGACGGTTGATGCAGTTTAGGGAGGCATTGAGCAATGGATATTGAAATATTCGTGGAAATTTGCAGGGAAGGGGTCATTTTGCCGGAATATGCAAAACCCGGGGATTCAGGAATGGATATTTGCGCGGCCGAAGATGTAATAATCAGGCCCGGGGAGACGGTAATAGTACCCACCGGCTTGAAGGTGGCCATCCCTGAAGGTTATGAAATACAGGTCAGGCCAAGAAGCGGCATTTCGCTAAGAACCCCCTTGAGAATTACAAATTCTCCCGGTACAATAGACAGCGGTTACAGGGATGAAATTGGCATTATTGTTACCAATTCTTCAAGCCCTGCACGTGGTAGTGCTTCCCATGGCGAAAGCAAGCATGGCAGGCATGGCACGCATAATAAGGATAAAGACGAGCATGGACATGGCGGGGAAGAACTTATAACCATTGACAACAAGGAAAACAGGCAAGGCACCTATTTAATAAAAAAAGGGGACAGGATAGCGCAAATAGTATTGCAAAAAGTCCCCAGGATGAAGTTCACGATTGTTGATTCTGTAAAGCATATAGGCATGGACAGGGGAGGCGGCTTCGGTTCCACGGGAGTTTGAGCCAGGGTGTCGGCAGGGTCTTGGAAACACAATAATAGCAGCATTTTTTACAATATTGGGACATGAAATGAATGGAATAAATAATTTTACTGTTTATTTATTGCGGCAAGCGGGTAATTACTAAAGAGGCAATGTGCCTTGGAAAGACGCAAAATTACATGGTGGTGAGGATGACGGATTTCAAAGAGCTTGGATTTGACGACAGGGAGATTTTCTTAAGATACCTTGGTAACTATGATTTTAATACTTACGAGTATACTTTTTTAACTCTTTATATATGGCGAAAAATGCTAAATGTAAAATTTTCTTTTATTGATGAGGTACTAATAATCAAAAAATCAACCCCTAAAACCGGCACTTACTTTATGCAGCCTGCGGGCTATAAAAAGGAAAACCTGGAAGACATTGTGCTGAAACTTGATAGCATAAGAAAAGGTGAAGAAAAATCAAGCAGCTTGTTCAGGGATATTGAAACGCCTTTTTTGCATGAATTGCTGAATTTATTTCCATCAAGAATTAGTTATTGCGAAGATAAAGACAATTTTGACTATATATACAAATGTGAAGATTTAGCTGCATTGACAGGCAAGAAATTCCACAGGAAAAAGAACCAGTATAACCAATTTATCAGCAGTTATGTCCATGAAGTTGAAGATATTAATGATGAGGGTGTTATAGAAGACTGTATTGATATTTCAAGGAAGTGGTTTGCTGAAAGAGGACAGGATGACAGCCTCCTTAAGTTTGAGATGGAGAGCATAGAGGAGGTTTTGCCGAGGGCAGGGTTGCTTGGAATGATAGGGGTAGCCGTCTATATTGACGGGAAAATAGCCGGGTTTACTGCCGGGGAAAAGGCAAACGAAAGTATGGGTATTATACACTTTCAAAAGGCAGACCCATCTTATAGCGGCATTTATGAATTTATGAATAAAACATTTGTTGAAAAATGCTTAAGCGGCGTCGAACTTGTAAACATGCAGGAAGACATGGGCATAAAAGGCTTAAGGAAGGCAAAGAGTGCTTATAATCCCGTAAAGCTGGAGAAGAAATACATCGTGGACTTGTTGTAAAAAGTAGCAAATAAATAATAAAACCTAAGAAATAAACCGAATAGAATAAAGAAGAATGTTCATACATGCAAGTCAAGGATAAATAAGTCGAAGATAAGTCGATGATAAGCCGAAGATAAGTAGAAGATGAATGACTGAAGGTAAGGAAAGGAAGATTAAAGAGGAAAGGAAGCCATATTATGAGAAACTTGCTTGACGGAGATAATGTACGTCTTGCTGCTATACGGGAAGATGATATGGACACGATAGAAAACTGGTTTAACAATGTTGAATTTCTCAGGTATTACGATATGCTGCCCGCTATTCCCAAATCCCGCGGGGAAGTGGAAAAGATGATTAAAGACTACCAGGATTCCCAGGAAAGATTTATTTTTGCAATAAGAGAGAAGAAAACAGGAAAGATAATAGGGATTGCTGGTTTTGATGAAATAATCAGCAGCAATGGGACGGCAACGGTTTTTATAGGAATAGGTGATGAAAGTTTTAAGGGCAAGGGACTTGGGAGAGAAACCATGCTGCTTCTCATAGACTATGGGTTTAACGAGATGAATTTCCACAGGATACAGCTAAACGTTATTTCTTACAATGAGGTTGCAATAAAAATGTATGAAAAGCTTGGTTTTGCAAGGGAAGGCACGTACAGGGAATTCATATCCAGGGATGGCAAAAGGTACGACATGTACTTGTATGGAATGCTGAGAAGCGAGTGGGAGGCCAGGTACAGGGGTTGATAATAAGGCAGTATTAGTGCTATAAATATAAAATATAAGTAAAGGCTATTACTAAATAAAAGCTATTACTTAATAAGAGTTAACACTAAATAAAAGATAAAAGCTAATACAAGCATAAGGGAACTTGTGCTTAAGACATACGGGAATCAAGGTTTATGGGGATACAGGCGGAATACAAGACGGTGTTGAATTACGCCGAGGCTAAATACGAAGAGAAAAAATCAAGGTTTATAGCAAGTGTTAAACCGGTTGCCGGTGAAGAAGAAGCGGTTGACTTTATAAACCAGCTTAAAACAAGGTACTGGGATGCAACCCATAATGTTTATGCCTATTGCATAAATGGGGACAGCATAATCCGGCGTTTCAGTGATGATGGCGAGCCATCGGGAACAGCGGGGCTTCCTGTTCTTGAAGTGATAAACAAGAATGAACTTATGGACGTTGTAGTGGTGGTGACAAGATATTTCGGCGGCACCTTGCTCGGAGCTTCCGGGCTTGTCAGGGCATACGGGAAAGCAGCCATGATGGGTATTGGGGCCGCGGGAATGGGGAAAAAGGTATTGTGCGAGGAAATCCGCATAGTATTGGAATATCCCGTTTTCGGCAAGCTGCAAAATTACATTGCTTCCCAGGGCTACAGGGTAAGGGATATCAATTATGCCCAGGATATAGTAATGACTGTGCTTGTTCCAGTTAATGAAAAAGATGGTTTCATTAAGTATGTAAATAATGCTACTAATGGCGAAGCTCTGGTGGAAACCGGGGAAAAGGAATACGTGGTACTTGCGTTAAATAACCCGTGAATCCCCCGTGAATCCCCAGGGATTTCCCGTGCTTTTTTAAAACCTCCGGAATCGAGCTAATAAATTTATCATGCTATTTTCAAAAAAATTGACAACCCTTTTCTACTCCCTTGTAATAAAGTTCTTAAACAAACTTAACTTCGCACAACTTCGCAGTATGATCATTTTGCGGAACTAAAGTCTTCTTTTATTATAGCATACATTTTTACATCCCAACAAATGCTCCCCATCCTGAAATACTGTCTCAATGTTCCCTCATATAGCATCCCTGATTTCTCCAATACCCGTTCAGAAGCCGGATTACTTGTCAAGGCTTGGATACGGTTCAAAGACAAAACATCAAAGCAATATTTGATTATTGATTTAATACTTTCTGTCGCATACCCCTTGTTCCTGTAATTTTTATTTATCCAATAACTTATTTCAGCCCTGGCGAAAACCTCAACAACATCAAGAGTTATTGAACCGATTAGCTTATTGGTGTTTTTTTCAGCTATCGCAAATGTGCGAAGCTTACCGGACTGGTACTCTTTTAATATAAGTTGAATATAATCCTGTACTTTTTCAATAGTAGTAAAACCGTTATTATACATCCGGTGAACTTCCGGGCATTCCATAGCTTCAAATAGAGCCGTATCATCTTTTTTTCAAGTTGACGAATTAATAAGTTTTCTGTTTCTAAAATCATTTTGCATACCCTCACGTTAATCAAAGCTTTATTTACATAATCTTTTAAACCAATAAAATTGTGCCCAGTAAATCTAAAATATTATTGTTTATTTCTCTTGGAACGTCAAAAATTTTCAATATACCTGTTTCTGTGATTTTAACACCATCATTTCCGCTTAGTTTTGCGAGCCTATTAATATAAGCTTCTTTATGAGTGCTATTAACAGCTTTTATTAAATGATAATCAAATAGCATGACAATATTTTCGGACATATTGTGAGAGCCATCTTGCATGCTAATATTCGTATTTAACAACCGGTCGGTAAATTGATGCGTGTATTCGTGCAATAGGGTGAAAAATGAATTTACGAACTCTTGTTGCTTGGTTGGAAATGGTATAACTGCGGAAAAGTAATTTTTAATTCCACTAAAGCCCCTGCCATTACGTGTTATGCTAATGGAAAAGTAAACCAATGCAGATTTCTTGTAATAATCAAATATACATTTATAGTTTTTTAATAACCTCTCCATTTGGCTTTCAACAACATTAATTCTATCGTGTAATGTTTTGTGCTGTTTCTCCCAATACTCATAGTAGAAAGTTGCTTCGCGTTCCAGTAAATCAATAAATGGAGTGACAAATTCATTAATGTCATCCTTGTTAAATCCATTATAATTAAAAAGTATTTGTTTTAATTCATTTAAGCTGTCACTGTAGAAAGGAAGAAAATTAATCATTCCCAATCTCTCGAAATTGTTGTTATAGTATTGCTCTAATGGCCTGATTTCAGTTGGCAAATCCACGTCCCCCGGGTGTTTTTCTTTTTGTATTGTTCCAATGTATTTCTGTGAAAATAAATCAGATGCATTATTTACATGCATATGTGCCAAAACATGGAATACCAAGTCAATATACTTGGAATATTTAAATTTAACTTCCATTATACACCTCGCCAAGTATAAATTTGTTAGGGTATTTTTTATGTTTTGTTATACTCTCCATTCATTCTCCTTCACTTAACGTCCAAGCTTCCGGCATCTAAATTCTAAATTGCGTTCTGAAGCTTAAGTTTAAATAGCTCTTATCTTGGTTTCTGTGTATGGCAGCTGCTTTTAAAAATTTTCTGGTCAGTGTCCCCTGGTGGGAAACCATTTTCCATTGACCGTTAGAACATTTCCAGGTAGAGCTACGGAGTGAGCATTTCGTATGTTCTCTTGTTTCATGATGCTTTACTGCCTTATATGTTGCCAAAACCACATCGGATGCCAACATCTTAATATCAAAATCTTTGATTTCACAGTTAAAAACAATTTGTTCCTGAGCATCATTATTAAAATTATCTTCACTAAAAAAATAGACATTTCCCGAGCTGCAAAACTCAAAGAAATCCTCGGTAAGTAAATTTCCTATTTTTTCTTTTGAACTTCGTATTTCGGGTTGCAACAATTGATTTTCCAAATCATAAATATGCTTTTTAGTAACATGATTGAATATTCTCCTATATGGAACTTACACCCCATGTATAAAAAATATTCTGCATTTTCACATAAAATCCTCCTCTTACAAAACAATTTATAATACTATATTCACATACAAATTTTTCTTTATAAATTTTGCCTTGCGCTTGATTTATTAATGTCGCGAGACACATGTGTTGTAAAAGTTCCTTTAAGCCAGTTTGTACAGGCTTCATACGGCGAAAGCTGGCGTAAAGCCGGCATTGAGATGTACACCATTATATGTTATACTATGTTCATAGCTGGGCATGGTATAATACTGAATTATTCAATACTTGTTTGCGTCTCGAATTATATACCGCTAAAGAAGGCGCACATTGCGAGGGATGCATGAAAAGGGATGTGCGCAGGGGATTAATCGATGTCCCGTCATGGGCCAGGCGCACATTATGAGTGACACATAAAAAGGGATGTGCAAAAAATATACATAAAAGCATAAAAGGAGTTGCAGGTTCAATGCTGTATAAAGATGATTGGGAATATGCCAAAGGGAAGTTCATTGAATACTGGGAAAAGGAAAACCATGACCGGCCGCTGGTATCAGTCGTTGCACCCAGGGATGGATGCAAACCCGGGGAGATAAAAGCGCCGGAGAAACTAATAGATAGGTGGATGGACATTGAATACGTAATTCAAAATGCACGGGAAAGATTTAGGACAACATATTATGGGGGAGAAGCATTCCCTTGCTTCTGGCCTAACCTTGGGCCGGATATCCTGGGGGCAATACTGGGCTGGTGTGACCTGGAATTCGGCGAAAGTACCAGCTGGGCAGTACATAATCTTCACCGGTGGGAAGAAATTGAAGTGCTTGATTTCAACCCCTGGAATAAATGGTGGAAAAAGATGGAAGAGATGACCATGGCAGCGGTTACAGATTCAAAAGGTGATTATTTCGTTGGTTTGACAGATTTACACAGCGGCATGGATGCCCTGGTATCCCTAAGAGGGCCTGAAAACCTGTGCCTGGATTTGATGGATTACCCGGACAGGGTAAAGAAGGCAACCTTTGAAATTTTTGAGGTTTTCAAGCAAGTTTACGATAGGTTGCACGAAATAACTACAAGAAACATGCCCGGCAGCTCAACCTGGCTGGGAGTATGGCATCCGGGAAAATGGTATCCTACTTCAAGTGATTTTATATGCCTTATTTCAGGGGACATGTTTGCCGAATTTGTATTACCCGAGCTGGAGGAAGAAATACGCTGGCTGGATGCCTCAATTTTTCATCTTGACGGTCCGGGTGCGATCAGGCATCTCGATACTCTTTTGAGCATACCCGGGCTCAAGGGAATACAATGGGTACCCGGGGCCGGAAAACCAGGTGCTTCGCACTGGATACCCCTGCTGAAAAAAATCCAGGATGCAGGAAAGCTGATTAATATATCCACCGAGCGCGAAGAAATTGATGTCTTATTGGAGGAATTGATGCCGGAAGGCGTGATGTATCATACCTGGTGCAAGAGCGAGGAAGATGCCAGGGACTTGTTGAAGAAAGCGGAGAAGTCTTATAAGAAGAAAATATATTAGAAGAAGTAAAAAACAAGGGAGTAAAAAGAAAAGGGGTAAGAGCATAAAATGCTTGAGGAACTTAAGGAAATAGTGTTTAATGCAAATATTGAGCTTGTAAGGAAAGGGCTTGTAATATATACGTGGGGCAATGCAAGTGGCATATGCAGGGAGAAAAACCTCGTGGTGATAAAGCCAAGCGGTGTCGATTACGATAAGCTATGCCCGCAAGACCTTGTCGTGGTCGACCTGGAAGGCAATATTGCTGAAGGAAAGCTGAGACCTTCATCGGACACTGCAACCCACCTTGTTTTATATAAAGCATTTCCCGGGATAGGCGGGGTTGTCCATACGCATTCAAGGTGGGCCACGATATTTGCACAGGCGGGATTGCCGATACCGCCCCTCGGAACCACCCACGCCGATTATTTTTCCAGGGAAGTGCCATGTACCAGGAAGTTAACTGCGGCCGAGATTAACGGGAATTACGAGAAGGAAACCGGGAATGTGATTGTTGAGACATTTAATAATATAGACCCCTGCCATGTCCCGGGAGTACTGGTGAACGAGCATGGACCATTCTGCTGGGGGAAAGATGCCGTCGAAGCCGTATTCCATGCCGTGGTCATGGAAGAGATAGCGATGATGACTTATCATACGTTAATGCTCAAGGGTACCGTACATGGTGTGAAACCGGTATTGCGTCCCGGCCTGGAATACGCGAAAACGATGCACGAAAGCCAGGGCGGCATGCCACCGGCAAGATCTGTGTCACCGGGAAATTGCATGCTGCCGGGAAACGGCATGTCACCGGCGGGCAATGCGTCACCGGCGGACAATATATCACCGGCAGGCTCAATAATGCTGTCAATCTCTGGCGAGCTCATTAAGAAGCATTTTTACAGGAAACACGGGAAAAATGCGTACTATGGCCAGGCTGGCAATCATCATGAACTAAAATAAACCAAGCCAAGCTAAAAAGCCAAACTGGAAACCGGGCTATATGAAACAAAACTTGGTTTTCAAATAATTCCATAATTATACTTCTATGATATTAATCAAACTTGTGGTAAAATAAGAACTGTGATATTTATAGGGTTTTACCGGGAGATTCCCGGTCGGAGGTGTTAAAGAGTGGCTGGACATTCAAAATGGGCCAATATCAAGCATAGGAAAGAAAGAAGCGATGCAAAGAAGGGGAAACTGTTTTCAAAAATAGGAAGAGAACTGCTTGTGGCCGCCAAGCAAGGAGGACCTGACCCTGAAGCCAACAGCAAGCTAAAGGATGTTATAGCAAAGGCAAGGGCTGCGAATATGCCCAATGATAATATCATGAGGATTATAAAAAAGGCGGCCGGGGATTTGGATTCAGAAAACTATGAAGAGATAACTTATGAAGGCTACGGCCCCGGCGGAGTTGCCGTGATAGTGGAGGTAATGACCGACAACCGGAACAGGACGGCCGGGGAAATCAGGCATTATTTTGACAGGTTTGGCGGAAACCTGGGGCAAACAGGGTGCGTTTCTTTCCTCTTTGAGAAGAAAGGGCTTATATTGATTGAAAAGACAGGAAGCATCGACGAGGATACCCTGATGATGGATGCTGTTAATGCAGGAGCCGAGGATTTTGACGCACAGGATGAGTATTTTGAAATTTTAACCGACCCTGCGGATTTTTCTGCTGTAAGGGAGGACTTGGAGAAAAAAGGTTATTCGTTCATATCTGCAGGAGTTGAGATGATTCCTGGGACAACGATAAAACTTGTTGAACCGGAGCATATCGAAAAAATGAGTAAGCTTATAGATTCCCTGGAAGACATGGACGATGTTCAGAATGTTTACCATAACTGGGAACAGGAATAATGTTCGCAGCCTGCTTGCCCGCGTACTTGTAACGGGTTTTAATACGCCTGTTGATACACCAATATTGAATCGCCATTAGAATAAATTAGAACAAACTCCATTGATAAAATGCCAAGCAGCCGGATTAACTTTTTAATAAGTTTTCCGGCCGCCTGAACCGGTACTGCCAATTTACATAATAACCTTTATTTAATTAACTTAAAAGGGTTTTACGGAGAATATTCCGAACTAACTTTACGATACCCCTTTTAAAAAGCTGCCGGTACCTCATTACTGCTTATTGATGTTGTAGTTATTCCCGGTATAAGCTT
>JAAZDH010000244.1 GCA_012512865.1 Clostridiaceae bacterium
ATAGCTTTCCGCCTCATTTACGTAGCTGTTTCTATCCTCCCTTGCATTCGCCACGTCCTTGAAAGCGGCATCCACTTCATCAGGGGGATAAACATCCTGGAGCTGTACTGCCAGAATGGTTACCCCAAGGCGATAGTCATCACATATTTTTTGCAAGTCATTCATGATTTCCTGTTGTATTTCAAATTTATTTTCCGTAAGCACCTCGTCAAGAATATTGTTTGCAATTACCCTTCTTATTGCCGATTCTGCAGCGATTCTTAGCGTTTGTTCAGGTTCTTTTACATTAAAAAAGTAATCCACCGCATTTGTAATCTTGTACTGTATTGCCGTCTCAACATTAACCATGTTCTCATCCCCGGTTAGCATCAGGGACTCGCTGGCCGGTACATCGCCATATATTGCAACTTGCTTGTGGCTGCCCTCTTCCAGGGTCCTGTATCCGAACTCGAGCCTTTTTACTTCTAAAACATTAACCTTGTTGGCAGTTTCAATCGGAGAAGGCATGTGCCAGTTCAAACCTGCCGTTGACACCGTTGTCTTGTACTTTCCAAGGCGTAATATCACGGCTTCTTCTCCCGATTTAATTGTGTAAAACCCTGAAGACAGCCAAAAAAATAAAACTAAAATAATAATGATTACAACCAGGTATTTTGAGATGTTTTTAATCAAAACCGCATCCCTCCATATTCACAAAATTTTTCCTCTCATAAGTAGGATTATATCACAAGGAAATAATAAATCATAGCAAACATGGTTATCATCATGTGTATTTTATTTGTATGACACATAATATGGCAAAACGACTGCCTTAGGCTAATATTGGAGCGAGGCGTACGTATTGTTATGTCTAATGCCAGAAAAAATCCGTAATTCGCCACATGGATGTGGCGAGCCGTCACCTTAAGCCATGGATGGCGAGTGTGACGGGTAGGATTTTTTCGCCAGCATTAAACATTACAATACGTAGCCGAAGCGACCATATTAGCCGTGGAAGTCGTCCTTGCTTAAATTTTCTTCAAATTAATTTAATACACCCGTTATCACCGCAAAATAAAACAACATGGTCAAAAAAACAAAATAATCCTGGAAAGTGGAAAACATCAGGACTGCGCGATTCCAGGACATTTGCATTGTTTTACTCATTTGTATTATTCTGTCTTGTTTATATTTATGCCTTATTTTTCTGCATTATTTTTAGTAATCATTATTATTTACGATATTATTTACTATCCCTTACTTGCCGGCGGGCGGATACTCGGTACACAATAGATACAGCGGCGGCTCATCCTCTTCTATGTCAGGGAACCTGCCTACAGCCTTATAAAAACGGTTGTCGGTCTTGTCGTCATTCACCATGGATACCTCTCCAACCAGCACCTTGCCTATTCCTTTCTCACCCTGGAACTCATGGTATTGCCCGGGGGGAAGACATATGCTTTCACCGGGAGTAAGCCTGATAATGCTGCCGGCTTCAACCTCGTATGTCCTTCCGTCAATTGAAACCTTAACCCTGTCATCTCCAAGCTCACCATTTTCTGTTGAATTATAAAGCCGGATAAGCAAGTTTCCTCCTCCCCTGTTTATTATATCCTCCATCTTGTGCCAATGAAAATGCAAGGGTGTAACCTGCTCCTCCTCGACAACCATGATCTTTTCAGCGTAAGGCTTTGAATATTTTTTACCTGTTAAATTACCGTTCCTGAGTGTAAACAGCAAGAGCCCAACCTTTCGGAAATTCCCGCTCCCGAAATCCGTTATGTCCCATCCAAGCATGTTATCCCTTATTTCATTATACTCGCTGCCCTTGCTTTTCCATTCTTCAGGACTCCAAAATGCAAAGGGCGGCAGGCTGAAATTCATTTCTTCCAAGAACGATACCGCTTCTTTCAGAATTTTGTTCAGCTCGGACCTTTTCACAAGGAATCCCCCCTATTTTCCTACTGTTTTGATAGCCGCCTGGATTACGTGTTTTACCAGGACAGAGGTGGTCACCGTACCCACGCCTCCTGGTACAGGCGTTATGCTCCCTGCAATATCGGCTACATCATCAAAATTCACATCGCCACAGAGATTTCCATTTTCATCAAGATTAATTCCAACATCAATAACAACGGCACCAGGCATTACAAAATCCCTGTTTACCATTTTTGCCCTGCCGGCCGCTGCAACCAGGATTTCTGCCTTCTTACATATATCCTGGATGCTCCTCGTACGTGTATGGCAGATTGTAACCGTGGCATTTTTCTTAAGCAAAAGCATTGAAAGGGGCTTCCCAACCACCATGCTCCTTCCAATGACAATAACGTTTTTGCCTTCCACCGGTATCCCGAAATGGTCAATCAACTCAATAACGGCTTCCGGGGTACACGGGGCAAAACCGCTTTCATCCCCTGCAAACACTTTTGCAATGTTGACCGGGCTCATGCAATCAACGTCCTTGTCCGGGCATATAACCGCTTTCAGTTTTTCTTCGTTTATATGCCTGGGCAAAGGTCGAAATACAAGTATTCCGTGTATGTTCTTATCCTTGTTCAATGTTTCAATTTCACTTACCAGTTTTTCTTCGCGGATATCCTCGGGAAATTCAAGTACCTTGCATGACACGCCCACACTTTCACACCTTTTTACCGCTCCCCTCTCGTAGGCAAGGTCATCGGGTTTTTCCCCCAGCCTTACTATTGCCAGCGTGGGGGTTATTCCTCTTTCTTTCAATTCCTCCACCTGGGCTGTCATTTTATCCTTCATCGCCTTTGTTACTTCCGAGCCCTTCAACTGTGTTGCCATAAGGACACCTCCATTCATCATTTAAGTACCCTCGAATTACCGGCATACCGTCGTATACCTGCCTGCCATTTCATGCCGGCAAACCCGGCCGTCATACCCTTGTATGTATTACCTTCATATCCCGCTTCATGTACGTATTTCGCCTTCAACCTTGGCATAAATCACGTCAGCCATTTTCTTTCCTTCATCAAGCATGGCTTCAGCCTTCTTGTTTATTTCCTCGGCGTAATCCCTGTCCTTCATCATTCCCGTATTTATAAACACGTTAAGGCTTGCACCCATCAATGCAGACTTAAGGAAAATAATTCCTACACCCACGTCACTTATTGCCAGCCTGGACCCTTTTTGCGCCAGTTCTTCATGCAGTTTCATGGCTTCAAGGGTTTTTTCCATGATTGCCAGGGGGGCGCTGCAAGCTATCCGTAAAGCTTCTTCCATTACTTCATCACGTTTCTTTTTTTCTTCCTCGGTATTCCTTGGAAGCCCGTATGCCCTGGAAAGCGGTTCAAATACCTCTGCATCCTTTTCCACCAAGGCGAGGAGCTCATCCTGGAGAATCCTTGCCTTGTCCAGTATGGCCTTTATGTCTTCCTGCACATCTGCATATTTCTTCTTGCCCAGGGTCAGGTTTCCCACCATGCTGCCAAGCGCCATTCCTATTGCACCGACAAGAGCTGATGCCCCTCCTCCCCCCGGCACAGGCTCCTTTGAAGCAAGTACATCAACAAACTCCCTGCAGGTTTTATTCGTAATCACTCCCATCACCTCCAACAACCCGGAATATGGTAATACCCTTGAAAAATATTATGACAATTTTACGCTCCGTTTAAAAAAGATTCCCGTTATGTCCGGGGAACATCCGGGTAAAGTTCAGAATAAGCCTGAAATTCGCCCGGTAGAATCAACGTCAATACTTTCAGCGGCAGGAACTTTCGACAAGCCTGGCATTGTCATTATTTCGCCGGTTAAAGCCACGATAAACCCTGCACCTGCGGAAACCTTGACATTCCTCACTGAAATCTTGTAATCCTGCGGGCGTCCCAGCTTTTTGGGATCATCGGAAAGAGAATACTGTGTCTTTGCCATGCAGACAGGAAGTCCCATAAAGCCCTTTTCTTCGAGTTGCTTGATCTCTTTTACAGCAGCAGGCAGGAAATCCACCCCGTCTGCACCGTATATTTCCCTTGCTATTGCTTCAACCTTATCCTTTATTGGCATATCCAGGTCATAAGCAAATCTGAAGTTGCTCTTGCCGTTATTTACAAGGTTTATAACCTCACGTGCCAGCTCTATGCCTCCCTCGCCGCCTTTTGCCCATACCTCGGAAAGGGCGACATTGACTCCCAGCTCCTTGCATTTTTCCTTGATAAAATTCAATTCCGCCTCGCTGTCGGTCGGGAAGCGATTTATGGCAACCACTGCAGGCAGCCCGAATTTTTCTGTAATATTTTCTAAGTGCTTAAGAAGGTTTGGAATTCCTTTTTCCAGGTAATAAAGGTTTTCAACAGCCCATTCGTTCTTTGACGCCCCACCGTGATGTTTCAGCGCTCTAACAGTGGCTACAATAACTACGGCGGAAGGAGTGAAACCTGCTTTCCTGCACTTTATATCAATAAACTTCTCGGCTCCAAGGTCAGCACCAAAACCGGCTTCCGTCACCACGTAATCAGCAAGCTTCAATGCCACCCGCGTTGCCATGATGCTGTTGCAGCCGTGTGCTATATTGGCAAATGGGCCTCCGTGTACAAAAGCAGGTGTATGCTCTAGGGTTTGTACAAGATTGGGTTTCAGAGTATCTTTCAGCAATGCAGCCATGGCACCCTCTGCTTTCAACTGGCCTGCCGTTACAGGCTTATCATCCCTGGTGTATCCTACCACTATATTTCTTAGATTTTCCTTCAAGTTTTCAATGTTGGTTGAAAGGCACAGGATGGCCATTACCTCCGATGCAACCGTGATATCAAAGCCATCTTCCCTGGGCACCCCGTTTGTCCTGCCATTCAAGCCGTCCACAATAAACCTGAGCTGCCTGTCATTCATATCTATGCATCTCTTCCAGGTAATTTTTCTTGTATCCAGTCCAAGTTCATTTCCCTGGTATATGTGGTTGTCCACCATTGCAGCCAGCAAATTGTTCGCAGCACCGATAGCATGTATATCACCGGTAAAGTGGAGGTTTATATCCTCCATGGGCACAACCTGGGCATAACCTCCGCCTGCGGCCCCGCCTTTCACACCAAAAACAGGGCCCAGCGATGGTTCCCTCAGCGCAACCATGGTCTTCTTCCCCAGCTTGCTCAAGGCATCCGCCAGGCCAACCGAGGTGGTGGTCTTGCCTTCCCCTGCAGGAGTAGGGGTTATCGCGGTAACGAGTATTAGTTTTCCATCTTCCTTGTCCTTTAAGTCCTCCAGGATGTTATAGTCCACCTTTGCCTTATATTTGCCGTACATTTCTATGTATTTTTCATCAATACCCGCCTTCTTCGCAATTTCCACAATAGGCATTAATTCCGTGCTTTGGGCAATTTCAATATCGCTCTTGTATACCATCCCTATTCTCCTTTCATAATTTTATTAGTGGTTTATTCATTATTTTATACGCTGTTTTATTCATTATATTTATTTACAATTATTGTTCCCAATTATTGTTTACAATTACTGTTTACAATTATTGTTTACTGCCTTACCCGCCCTTTTTACCCGCGGTTTTACTTAAACAGGATTTAGTTTTATTAATATTATTAATTACGTATCGTTAGTTACATGGCATTAATTACTTATATTTATTATTATTAATATCATTAATTACGATATCTTTTAAAATTTATTTATTAGCATCATTTGCTTTTATTAATGCTTTTTAAATCAACCCGCGGCTTTGCCTTGCTTGCATCCGCCTGCAGCTAATACTCCTGCGGCATCCCGGAAAGCTCCTCCATGCTGAAAACCGGCCCGTCAACACACACGTACTTGTGCCCTATATTGCATTTGCCGCATTTTCCAACCCCGCATGTCATCCGCATTTCAAGGGTGGTATATATCTTGCTCTTTGGTATGCCCATTTCAACCAGCTTGCCCGATACAAACTTTATCATGATAGGCGGACCGCAGGTTATGGCATAGGTATCGCTAATATCAATCTGCATTTCCCCCAGCAAATTATGGGGAAAACCCACCTTGCCCTTCCATCCTTCTTCCGGCCTGTCTATCGTTAATATGACTTCCGTATCATCTCTCCTTGACCATTCGGATATGTCCCTCATGTAAATAAAATCCCCGGAACTCCTCGCCGCAAGGAGCATGCTGATGTTCTTATACTTGCTCCTGTTGGCGGGCTCAAGCATGTACAGGATTAGAGGCCTCAAGGGCGCAAGCCCCAATCCCCCGGCAACTACCAGGATGTTGCTTCCCTCCATTTTTTCAACGGGAAAGGAATTCCCAAGGGGTCCCCTTATCCACACCGTATCTCCCGGCTTGAGATTATGTATTACCTCGGTCACAAGACCTGTCTTTTTTATGCTGACCTCAAAAAAATCCTTTTCATACGGGCTTGATGCAAAACCGAAAGGGGCTTCCCCCACTCCCGGCACCGAGAACTCGAAAAACTGTCCGGGCATGAAATCCATTCTTTTATCCTTGTCTGCCGGTTTTATCCTGAAAGTCTTTATATCCACATCCGATGATGTTTCTTGCAATATTAAAGCTATTCTTGCCTTGAATGGAATATATGCATTGCCCATTTTATATACCCCCGCTTTTATTCTGCACCTTTATTTTGCATTCTTATTTTAGACTTTCACATTCTGCATTCTTCTTATTTAAGACTTTTTATTCCGAATTCTTTATTCCAAGCTTTTATTCTGTGCTCTTATTCCAGGCTTTTATTCTGCACATTTATCTTACATTTAAATTCATAAGCTTATATTCCTCACCTTTACTTTACATTCTTATTCTTAACATTCTTATTCTGAGCTTTATATTCTGCATCTTTATTTATTTCACACCCTTATCCCGCTTATTTCGCGGACTACATTCCTGATGTTCATTCCCGCGGGACAACTCCTGATGCATCTTCCGCATCCCGTGCATGCAACGTATCCAAAGTTTTTCTTCACGTAAACATATTTATGCAGTACCCTCTGGCGGAACCTTTCTTTTTTGCTTGCCCTTGGGTTGTGCCCGGAGGCATGAAGGGTGAATTTCGGGTACATACAGCTGTCCCAGCACCTGTACCTTATGGTCTTGTTGCCAGCAAGAGCATCCCTGAAATCAAAGCAATGGCATGTAGGGCATATATACGTGCATATCCCGCAGCCCAGGCATCTTTCCGATATTCCTTCCCAGTCTGCCGTGTCAAACAGTTCTGTTTCTTCGGCTTCAATCACCAGTTCTTCTTTTTCGCATCCATTTCCTTCACGTTGCCCGCAAGCCGGTTCATAATCACTGTAAGAACCAAAACCACCCGTGACCAGCCTGTCTAAAACATCATCTCCACCAACCGTAAAGGAATAAAACCTGAAGCTGTCATTTTCATCAACGGGTTTTTCTATAAAGATATCGCATTCACTTGAAAAGTTTTTGTTGATTCCCCGCTCATCGCAAAAACAGCCCGGCTTTTTTTTAGCACAGCCTGTCCCGATGAGCATGATATTCTCCCTGCGCCCGGTTACATTGTCATCCTTGTATTTCCCCTGGAAAAAGACTGTTAACAAAACCTTCAAGGCATTAAGGTCGCATGGCTTGACACCAACCACGGCAATTTTATCTCTTGTATCTTTTTCAACGGCCGTACAGCTGTCATTATCAAAAACCATCAATTCTTCAACCTGGGGAAATAAGAATTCTTTTGGCGACTTGTACGGCAATTCATCGCAATCGACGGCATAAGCTGCAAGGCCGGCTAAATCCTTTTCCCCGGCTTTTCCATCCATTTTTTTATATTCCAATACCCCGTTCTCCTTCACGGGTATGGCCGCAACATACCCATCAATCAACAATCCAACTGCACTTTTGAACTTCTCTCTTGGTACCACGGCACATTTCATTTTACTCACTCCTAAGGAACCCGATTTCTTTATCGTCTTTGTTAAATGCGGCCAGCACAGGGTATTCTCCGGGATTCATTCCCGCCCTGTACCCGTAGACATCCTTGCAAAAACTGTTAATTTCTTTAATCAAGTATCGTATTTTTACTCCCGACGGGCATACCCTTTCGCATGCACCGCATTCCACGCACCTGCCGGCAAGGTGCATTGCCCTTCCCAGGTGGTATACCATTTTCGCACCCATCCCGGGGTCCGTGGAAATCCATGCCGGCATTGTACGGTCCATGAAGCACACCGGGCAGTAACAACCGTAACAAGCCTGCCTGCATGCAAAGCACAAGATGCACTTGTCCAGCTCTTTTTTGAACCTTTCAAGGGATTTATCTTCAAGTGGTTTATCCTCATTGACACCGTTATCATCACCGGCATTACCGCTTTCACCGGTGACGGCATTGAAGACGGCATCATCCTCATATCCGGCAGGAGCGCCAGTATTCGTGTATTGTTCCCGTTCCACCACTTCACCGTTGCATTTTACCAGTACATCAAACAGCGGCGGTACATGCACGCTGCATTCACAGCATCCAGGTGCCAAAGAACCATCCATGTTTTTCATCCCATTGCATTCCATCCCTATAATATAAACATTTTCCCTGGCTAACTGGTTTTCAGCTATATACATGGCTATTGCCCTTGCATCGCACGGCTTGGCAACTATCCCGGTTTTACCCTTGTTTTCAAGGAGATACTTCGCAAGGTTGGGATAACAGTATTCATCGTATTTTAATCTCTCGATTTCACCGCATCCCCTGATAAAAAGCGGGATAGTGCTGTTTTCAATTTCACCCCCGGCATATGCCAGTATAACGTCCCCTTTTCCCTCGTCCAACAGCTTCCTGCATATGCCTGCCAATTGTTTTTCCTGGCATTCGTGCATCTTTCCCCTATCTTGCAATTCCATTTATTAACCCCCGTTATATTCTCAAACGTATTCTGCACGATATTTTTCCGCGATTTTTTGCGCAATGTTTTTAACGATATTCCAAGCGACATTCTCCAGCATATTATTCCAGCATACTTTTATATTCCCGCGGTTCATATTTTCCCAGTATTTTCCGTGATATTGCTTGGACCCAGCTTCCTTACCCTTTCGGTTACTTCTTTTACTACTTCTGCAAACCTGCCCCCCTCGGAGGCGGACACCCATGTAAAATGCACCCTGTCCGGGTGTATTCCTGCTGTTTCAAGGAGCTTCTTCAGTATGACAAAGCGCCTTCTCGCATACATGTTCCCGGTCAGGTAATGGCAATCTCCCGGGTGGCATCCCGATACCATCACGCCATCGGCTCCTTCTGCCAGCGCTTTTATAATAAACAGGGGATTCAAGCGCCCCGAACATGGCACCCTGATAATTCGTATGCTGGGCGGGTATTGAAGCCTTCCCGTTCCGGCCAGGTCGGCCCCTGCATAACTGCACCAGTTGCATAAAAAAGCTACAATCCTTGGTTCCCAGCCGGTATCCTTTTCCGGCTTACAACCGGTATTATTATCCATGCTGCCCCCTCCTGAAAAGGAATTCCAGTTCATTTACAATTTGCCTGTCTGAAAATCCGTCCACGTCTATTGCCCCGCACCTGCAAATGGCGGAACATGTCCCGCAACCCTTACAAAGGGCCGCATTCACCACGGCCTTTTTCACGGTGGCCTTTCTTCTCTGTACTTCCTGCACGCTTATGGCTTTATATGCGCAAACCTTTTCACATGCGCCGCATGCTACGCAAAGTTCTTCAGAAACCCTGGCTATCGTGCCTTCTGCCTCAATGTATTCTTTTGATATTACCGTGGCAGCCCTTGCTGCAGCGGCCTTCCCCTGCGTAATGCTTTCTTTCAGGTTTTTCGGGCTGTGGGCAAGCCCGCAAAGGTATACACCATCGGTTGCAAAATCCACGGGCCTTAATTTTGCATGGGCTTCCAGGAAAAATCCATCCTCGTTCAAGGGCACCTTGAGAAACTGTGCAAGTCGCGAATTATCTTCTTTTCTTGGTGCAATAGCGCTTGCCAGGACAATCAAGTCGGCTTCCAGCTCGATATAATCCTGGAGGAGTTTATCGTAAACTTTAACTCTCAGTCTGCCCTGGTCATCCCTGTAGACAGAGGGTTTTTCATCCGTGTCATAGCGGATAAACTGCACTCCTTGCATCCTTGCCCTTGCATAGTTTATTTCATTCATCCCGTATGCTCTTATATCCCTGTACAGGATTGTCACGTTGGTGTCATTTCCCTGCTCTTTTAGCAATAGTGCATTTTTAATTGCCTGTGAACAGCACACCCTGCTGCAATATGCCCTGTCTTCGTCCCTTGAGCCGACACACTGGATCATCACAACATTTTTTGCATCCAGCTTTCCACCGCTATTGAGCATTTCTTCCAGCTCAAGCTGGGTAACAACCCTTTCTTCCCTGCCGTACAAGTACCCGGAAGGCTTGTGCTCTTCCGCACCTACGGCAACAATGACAACGCCATGCTCAAGTTCCCTTTCTCCTTCAGCAGATGAAATCACGGTTTTATACTTTCCTACGTACCCGTCAATGCTCTTTATTTCAGAATTCAAGAACACCTCGATAAGCTTGTTGCTTAGCACCTCGTTAATATATCTATTTACATAGTTGCCTGCAGGCCTTCCTGAAGGCATGACATTCAGCCTTGCCGCATTACCACCCAGCCTTCCCTTCTTCTCAACCAGGTACACCTTGTAACCCATGCTTGCTATTTCAAGTGCCGCGGTCATCCCGGCCATCCCGCCGCCAATAACCAGAGCAGACTTGGTTACATCAATTTTCTGGCGGGTAAGCTGCCTTGCATGAATTGCCCTTGACACGGCCATCCTGACCAGGTCCTTTGACTTCTCGGTTGCGTCTTCATACCTGTACATGTGGACCCACGAGCACTGGTCCCTTATATTTGCCATGGAAAAGAGGTAGGGATTCAACCCGGCTTTTTTCAAAACTCCCTGGAACAGCGGTTCATGCGTTCTCGGGGTACAGGATGCCACCACGACCCTGTTTAAGCCATATTCCTTTATCTTGTCCGCTATTGCCTTCTGGGAATCCACAGAACAAGTATATAGGTTGTCTTCCGCATATTCTACGTACGGCAAGGTCCTGGCATATTCTACCACGGCTTTTACATCCACGTACCCGCCTATGTTTACCCCGCAGTGGCATATAAATACGCCGATTCTTACCGGTTCTTTCGAAACATCCCTTTCCGGGATATTCTCCTCTGCTTTAAAATACTGGCTTAATATATACTCGTAGAAGTTGCCGGGAACATTTGCATCCACCTCGCCTGCCTTGCCCCGGGTATTTCCTGCAATCCCGGCGGCTGCGGCTGCTGCAGCGCTTGCCTCCACCACGGTTTCGGGTATATCCTTCGGCCCTGCCGATGCCCCGCAGGCCAGTATTCCTTCCGCCGAGGTTTTGGGCGGATTTGTTTCGTCAACCCACACAAAACCATACCTGTCAGTCTTTACCCGGGACTTACCAAGTAGCTGCTTCATGCTTTTTGCCGGCTTAAGGCCCGTTGACAGCACCACCATATCGTACTCGTCCACGCACGCATTGCCGTTTTCGTCGCAATACTCCACAACCAGCTTTCCGTTGCGGTCATTCCTTGAAATCCCTGCACCCCTGCTTCTTATAAATCCAACACCATACTTGTCCTTTGCCGTGCTTATATACTTATCAAAATCTTTACCGTAAGCCCTCATGTCCATGTAGAATATGTTTACTTCCTTTACAGAGGGAAGGTGTTCTTTCGTGATAATCGCTTCTTTTACGGCATACATGCAGCACACGGACGAACAATAATCCTCGTTTCGCCTTGCATCCCTTGATGCCACGCACTGGATAAATGCCACCTTTTCGGGTGCTTTCCCGTCAGACGGGTGCTGCACATGGCCGCTGAAAGGTCCGGATGCGGAGAGTATTCTCTCGTATTCCATGCCGGTTACCACGTCCGGGTACCTCCCGTACCCGAATTCGGGAGGTATTTCGCAGGCTGTATCATAACCGCTTGCCAGTATCACGGCTCCTACCGGGATTGTGATTATCTCGTCCTCCTGGTCATGGCATACGGCTCCTGCCTTGCACGCAGCCTCGCATGCCTTGCACTCGCTGCAAATGGAGCAATCCGCGCAGCGAAGCGCCTCTCTCCTGGCCTCTTCTTCCGGCAAGCCAAGTTCCACTTCTTCAAAGCTTTTAACTCTTTTTTCAAGTTCAATCACCGGCATATTTGCCCTATGGGCAGGTTTAAGGCCGCTCAAATCAATATCCTCGATAGGCGTCCTGGGTGCCATGTAAGGTTCAACCGGCAATTCCCCGTTCTCCAGGTAATTGTGTATGCTCCTTGCCGCCCTGTTTCCCGCGGCTATTGCCTCTATCACCGTTGCAGGCCCGGTTACCGCATCCCCACCTGCAAACACGCCTTCAATATTCGTCCTCATCGTCTGCAAATCACAAATAACCTGTCCCCTGCTGTCAAAACAGGAACCCGCAGTTTCTCCTACCAGGGTGGTGTCAACCCTTTGCCCTATCGCTACTATTATAGTGTCGCACTCAATTACGTGCTCGGAATTCTCTATTGGTTCAGGCCTCCTGCGCCCGCTCTTGTCGGGCTTGCCCAGCCTGTTTTTGACGCATTTTAATCCCCCGGCGGAACCGTTGGCATTTGCCGCAACCTCAACGGGGGAAACCAAGAATTCAAACCTTACTCCTTCTTCTTTTGCATGTTTTATTTCCCACTCGCTTGCCGGCATTTCCTTTTCTGTTCTTCTATACACCACGGTAACTTCCGCGCCCAGGCGCCTTGCGGAGCGCGCAGCATCCATGGCCACGTTGCCGCCGCCGACAACAAGCACCCTTTTCCCTATACTTACCTTTTCCCCGAGGTTTAGTTTCCTCAGGAATTCCACTCCCGGTATCACGCCGGGAAGCTCTTCTCCCTTGACTCCAAGCTTTACATCCCTGTGGGCGCCTATTGCAAGGAAAAATGCCTTAAATCCTTGTTTCTTCAGGTCATCAAGCGTCAAGTCCCTGCCTATTGGCATGTTGCAGTGTATTTTAACACCCATGTTGCGAATTATGTCAATTTCCCTGTCCAGCACCTTTTTATCCATCCTGTAACCTGGTATGCCTACCCTGAGCATTCCGCCGGGCTCTCCAAGGGCTTCAAATATTTCTACCTTGTAACCCATCAGTGCCAATTGATACGCGCAATTCAACCCTGCAGGCCCCGAGCCTATTATTGCCACCTTCGCGTCCTTTTGGCCGGCATCAACCCTTACCGCTGGTTTTATTCCCCTCGATACCTCGTGGTCAGCTATAAACCGCTTCAATGCGGCTATTGATATGGGAGCGTCCACGTATTGCCTGCTGCATGCTCCCTCGCACGGGTGGAAACATACCCTTCCCAGCACCCCGGCAAAAGGAGTGGCCCTCCTTACAAGTTCCAGGGCTTCTTCATACCTCCCCTGGCCTATAAGGGCAACATAACCATGGGCGTCTATGTGGGCAGGGCAGGTATACTTGCAGGGAGATGTCCCCTTTTTATCAATCGTCACCTTGTTAGGCACCGCCTGTGCAAAAGGCTTGAATATTGCATGCCTTTTCCCCAGGCCCATGTCAAACTCGTTTTTCTCTTCAATCGGGCATTTCAGCGTGCATTCGCTGCAGCCCGTACACTTGTCTTCATCTACGAACCTCGCCCTCTTCCTTATTACCGCGGTGAAGTCCGGGGCTTCTCCCTTTATTTCCAAGACTTCGCTCCAAGTGAAGGTCTTGACCAGCGGGTGATTAAAACAGGATGTAACCTTAGGGGCAAGTATGCATGCCGAGCAATCATTGGTTGGAAAAGTCTTATCAAGCTGGGCCATCCTTCCGCCTATGCTCGGGGTCTTCTCCACCAGGAACACCGGGATTCCCATCTCGGCAAGGTCGAGCGAAGCCTGTATTCCTGCTATTCCTCCTCCTATTACTAGAACGGGTTTTTTCATGCTATCCTCCTGCAAATTGCAAGTTTTTTGCGCTGCATTATGCTCGCCACATTATGCTTTTCGATAAGTTTTTTGCGGTTACTTGGACATCTCCTTCGTCAATTCTTCAACCAGCGCTATTCTCTGCTTTCTTAAATCAACATCAATATCTTCAACTTTTTTAAGCATGTCTCCCGGTGCATATCCTTCTTCCACGGACATCTGCCTTAGGATCCTTATAATATCTGCAAACCGCACGTCCTGCGGGCAATGTGCTACACAAACATGGCACTGGCTGCACTGCCATATTTCCGGGGAGGACAATACTTCCTCCTTCATTCCCAGCAAGATCATCCTCATGAAACGCCGCGGGCTGTATTCATTGCGCAAAGAGCTTACCGGGCAGCCTGCAGTACATGTCCCGCACAAGTAGCAGTTTTTCACCCTTTCTCCTCCAGGCCTTGATGCTATTTTGTCTTTAAACCCCGTATCAATTTTCGCATATTCAAGCATGCCAATCACTCCATGTAAAAAATACTTTTCCTGGTCCCGTTTTTCATGATTTACAACATCTATATTCCCTATCTATATAGCAGGTATCTATACAGCAGGTCTTGGCAAAAAACCTGCCCTCTCGATAATGACAGGCACTATGGATTCCCATCCCACGGCCATGATGTGTATACCTTTAACACCTTCTATCTTTCTTATTTCATCAATCAACTCAAGGGCAATTTTAACGCCCTCCTCCTCCTGGGAAGCCGCCCTTGCCATCCTTTCAATAAAGATATCGGGCACGGCCATCCCTGCAACCATCTTTGTCATTTCAATGGATTTCAGCGACTTGTTAACAAGAATTCCAGCCAATATAAAGGCCTTCTCATGCAGTCCTTCCTTTCTTACCTTCTCCATCCACCTTGCAAACCTTTCCACGTCGTAAATCGCCTGTGTCTGGATAAACCTGGCTCCTGCCCTTATCTTTTTTACAAACCTTATAAACTGGAGCTCCTCGGGGTCTGCAAAGGGATTTGCCGTTGCCCCTATGAAAAACTCGGGCGGTGTTTTTATGCTCTTTCCATTAATGAAAACCTTCTCTTCCTTCATCCCCCTTAAGGCATTTATAAGCTGGATGGAGTCTATATCGTAAACATTCTTGGATTCCGGGTGATTCCCGAAGGACTGGTGATCCCCGGAAAGACACAAAACATTCTTAAGTCCCAGGGCATAAGCCCCCAGGAGGTCACTTTGGATTGCAATCCTGTTCCTGTCGCGGCAGGTCATTTGCACCACTGCTTCCAGGCCTTCCTGCTGTACCAGGTATGCTGCTGCAATACTGGACATCCTTACCACGGCCGTCTGGTTGTCGGTTATATTGGCCGCATCCACCAATCCCAGCAGCTCGCGGGCCTTATTGCGGACAAAATCAGCATTGGCGCTCATTGGAGGACCGATTTCTGCAGTAACGGAAAAATGGCCGGCCTCCAGCACTTTTTGCAAATGACTTGCAGCTTTTGTTCCGGTTTTTGCTTCCACGCTTCCCGTCTCATTTTTATCGATATTATCCTTCCTTAACTCCTGGCTCAAAGCACGACCTCCTTTTTCTCCACTTTCCTGGGACCGCCGTCCCTGCTGCTTCTCCAATCTTTCGGAGGCATTATTTCATACAGGTTTTCAAGCATCCCCAGGGCCTTAAGCCTGTCATAAATCAGCTGCCACCCGCAATCTATACCAGGATTTATTTCGCATTTTCCATTGGATGAACCGCCGCAAGGCCCGTTAAAATTGCTTTTCGAGCACCTCGTCACGGGGCATACCCCGCCCGTTTTCTCCAGGATGCAATCACCGCATCCCTGGCACATTTCGGTCCATATCCCAACATCCCTGGTAACGCCCATGAACTTGGTATTTAATCCCGGCAGCACGGGCTTTTCCTTGAATTTCTCTGCCATGAACTGGACCCCTGCACCGCAGCCAAGGGATAGTATTGCTTCGCAGTCCCCGATTTCATGGGCTATGTCATCAAGAAATTCAATATCGCACTGCCTCTTGGGCGTAACAACCTTTACTTCCAGGGGCCTCTCCTGCTCCAGTCTCTTGATTCTTAAAGCAGATGCAAGGGTTAAAGCTTCCTTCTCGCCCCCTGCCATGCACACTGTAACACATGTGCCGCAAGCGGCAACAGCTATTTTATTAAATTTGTCCAGGTATCTTATTATCTCTTCAACAGGTTTCTGCTCCGCAACTATCAACCAGATCCCCTTCTTTCATTATCCTATTTCGCCAAGCGTGAACCAATTAATGTATTTATCTGTTCTTCTGCTGCATGGGGCATGGCATGGGAAAGCTGTGCATACCCTATCTTCTCTTCATCAATCCCCAAATCATGCAAAAGCTTTCTTGCCCTTGCAACATGAAGCTTCGCCCTCTTGTTTCCCTCAAAGTGCTTACATGCCTTATCGATGCAGGTTAAAACCAGGACATTTTCAAAGTCCTCAAGCTGGCTGATAAGCATCCCGGGGTTTATCCTCCCGCCGCAGCTTACCGGTTCAACTTCAATTTCTCCGGTAATGTCTTCAATGCTTCTAAAATGTTTCAACAGTTTTCTTACGGCTATTTCCCCGGAATTTTCACAGCAAATTATTTTCAGGGCTTTTTTACGTGCGCTGCCACCGGCTGTATCACGCCCACCTGTACGTTCATCAATGCTTACGCCTATGCATTCACCCGTATTCTCGCCTGCACTTTCGTCCGCGCCATCCTGCCTGCCAGCTTTTTCAACATTGGCCTTCACGAGCCTTACGGCATTTGCAGGGCAAACCGACACGCATATTCCGCAGCCGTAACATGCATTTTTCAAGCATTTCATCATGGAGTTCTCATCATCGGGGTACATTGCCTGGTGGGTACATACCCTGTAGCAGGTATAACAAAAGGCACATTTTTCACCATCCACCTGGGCGTAATACAGCCCGTATCCCGGCTCAAACCCGTCCCGGGCTGCTGCAGCAAAATCTTCCATGCCATTTTCAAGCTCCGCCATGTCATCACTTATGGAAGCTATTGTAAAATTGACACACCCATCCAGCTCCCAGTCCCCGCCGGGCAAAGCTTTCGTATTAATAAAGTAAACCCCCCTGCGGCTTGTCAGGGCAGGATACAAAAAATACCTCTCCCCGTTTGGAAATCCTTCATCATCAAGCTTAAGCCTTAAAAGCCTGAAAACCTTGTCCAGCTTTTCTCCCGGGACAAGGGGTGATGCCCATACCAAAAGGCCTGCTTCAATGAAGGCAGCCCCTATTTCATGCAGCACTTCTACTTTAAAAGCATCCCTGCCCGTGTCATATTTAACGGAAACGTCATCGTACCGAATAAATGTAACCCCTGAATTTCTCACTTCCGAGTAAAGCCCTTCAAGGCTTTTTCCTGCCGATCCTGCAGTTCTCATGAACTTAAAGAGGAAGAAAACCTCCCTTTTTCTCCTTACAAGTTCAATAGCCCTGGTTAATGCATAACAGGTGTTGTAAGCCTCAGATTCACCAGGATAATCAAGGAGAAAAACAACTGGCAGCTTGTTGCCTGAATACCGCTCCAAGCTATCTTTTCCAGTATTCCGGTTGTCCTCATCACGGCATTGCCCCGCAAGCTCGCTTAAAGAAAGCACGGGCATGAAGTCGTCAACCCCGGGAAACGGAACTGCGCTTGGTTTCTCGGTAATAATGATATGGGTCGCGGAAAGGGAGTTAAGCTGGTTGTTTTCAATTGTTGTTATTGTAAAATTGCCTGCTTCACCATCAATTTTCCCAATACAATCTATATCATCAAGAAGAATGGCATCCAGGCCTTTTTTATTCAGCCTTTCCTCCAGCAAACCATTAATCGTGTTTTTCCCGATAATTGCTATTCTCATTTTTTACTCCCTGCAGCTCCTTTATATTTGTATGGTTTTAGTTTTTACCCTTTGCTTTTTACTTTAAATTCTACTGGATATCGCGGGCTATTTCACTTGCTATCGCCAGCGATTGGGCATATACTTCCTCTATTC
>JAAZDH010000245.1 GCA_012512865.1 Clostridiaceae bacterium
CATATATATGGTAATTTTAGCTGGAAAATTTTATACCAGTTTAAGGTAATAGTTTGAGGGGAAGCAGAAATGCGGAACCTTCAAATATATGAAAATCAAGCTCTCCGACTTTTCGAGAGCGTACTTAGTAATGAAACGAGGTGCGGGATGAAGCATACGGAAATGCCAAATGAATATGATGCCATTGAAAACGCGGATGCAAATGTGAATGCAGATGCGGGAGCAAATGCAAGCATAAATTCGAACACAAATATAAATGAAAATGCAAGTACAAATGTAAACGACAGAAGGAAAATGGACATATTGGCTTTCATGGAAAGAAAAGATTACAACCCCATGCTTTTGAAAGAATTGGCCTTTGTCCTTGGCGTACCAAGAGAGGAGCAGCATGTTTTAAAAGCCTTGCTTGGAGAATTGGAGGCCGGGGGGAAAGTTGTCAAGTCGAAGAAAAACCGGTACGGGATGCCCGAACATTTCAACCTGGTACAGGGAAGGCTTCAAATGAATGAGAAGGGATTTGGATTTGTTGTTACCGATGACCCCGGCACGGAAGATTTGTATATTCCCCCAGGCTCGTTGAATGGAGCGATGCACAATGACAGGGTATTGGCCAGGGTGTTGCTGAGAGGGGCATTTAACAAGAAAGATGAAGGAGAAATAGCAAAAATAATAGAAAGGGCTAACAAGACCATAGTTGGAACCCTGTTCAGCAGCAAGCATTTTTTATACGTGAAACCCGATGAAAGGCGGATAACAGAAAATGTTTTAATCCCTGGCAAGTATGCAGGAGGGGCGCTTCCCGGGCAGAAGGTGGTAATCGAAGTTACAAAATGGCCGGAGGCTTCCAAGCATACGGAAGGAAGGGTAATAGAAATCCTTGGTGACAAGGATGATCCAAGTATTGACGTGTTATACATAATAAAAGCTTTCAACTTGCCTTCCGGTTTTCCCGAAGACGTCATGAATGAAGCCGCGGAAATACAGCAATCAGTTCCGGAGGAAGCCTTGAAGGGAAGAAGGGACCTGCGGGATTTAAGAATATTAACTATTGATGGAGAAGACGCCAGGGATTTGGATGACGCCGTATCCATAGAAAAAACCCCCGAAGGGTTTTACAGGCTTGGTGTACACATAGCCGACGTAAGCTATTATGTAAGGGAAGGCACCCGGCTGGACAAGGAAGCAATAAAGCGCGGTACAAGCGTATATTTCCCGGACAGGGTTATACCCATGCTTCCGCCCCAGCTGTCCAACGGCATATGCAGCCTGAACCCCAACGAGGACAGGCTTACATTCACGGTATTGATGGACATTGATTCAAACGGCGAGGTAATCAACCACGAGATATTTGAAAGCGTCGTAAACACCGTGGAAAGAATGACCTACACGAGTGTTTACAAGATATTGGAGGAAAAGGATGAAGAACTTCGCAGGAGATACTCCCATATCGTTGATGACCTTGAACTCATGAAGGAGCTTGCAATTCTCCTGGGGGCAAAAAGGGCCACACGGGGGGCCATAGATTTTGAACTGGGGGAAGCAAGGATAATATTGGACGATGAAGGAAGAATCAAGGATATAATCAAGTTTAAACCTACCATTGCTGAAAAAATAATAGAGGAATTCATGATCGTTTGCAATGAGACCGTGGCGGAGAATTTTTTCTGGCAGGATGCGCCTTTTGTCTACAGGATCCATGAGGACCCGGACAGGGAAAAGCTTGTTGCTTTCAGCAAGTTTGTCCGTTTGCTTGGCTACCGAGTCAAGGGAAGCGGGGATATACATCCAAATGCACTGCAGGAATTGCTGGAAAAAGTAAAGGGGAAAAAGGAGGAAAGGCTTGTCAGCACCATGATGTTGCGCTCCCTCCAAAAGGCGAAATACAGCGAGAAAAATGCAGGTCATTTCGGGCTGGCATCCAGGTATTACTGCCATTTCACGGCGCCAATACGCAGGTACCCGGATTTAATCATTCACAGGATAATGAAGGAGATAATCAACGGTGAGATGACCGGGGCAAGGAGAAGCCATTATGAAAAAATACTTCCCGGCATTGCAGTACAATGCTCTGAAAGGGAAAGGATGGCGGAGGAAGCCGAGCAGGCAGTAGAAGACCTCAAGAAAGTTGAATACATGCAAAGCTACCTTGGGGAAGTCTTTGAAGGCATAATTACCAGCATTACGAATTTTGGAATGATTGTTGAACTGGATAACACTGTCGAAGGCATTGTAAAACTGTCGGACATGGACGATGATTATTATATCCTGGATGACATGGGATATTTTCTCATGGGTGAATGGACCGGCAAGCAATACAAAATAGGTGACCTGGTCAAGGTAAGGGTTGTGAAAGCGAGCAAGGAAACGAGACTGGTGGAATTCATGCTTGAAGCGAAAGTTGCCGGTAAGAAAAAGACCAAGAACAAGAATAAGAATACAGGTGAGAAAAAAAAAGACAAGAAAAAGAAAAAACAAGGGGATGTGGAGAACGGGTGATAATAG
>JAAZDH010000246.1 GCA_012512865.1 Clostridiaceae bacterium
AAGCTTACCCCTTACGCAGTATTTCTCGCACTGGGTTTCCTGGGGGCATACCCTGCCGCATATTGCAGGCAGGTTGTTTGTTTCCCTTATTTTATGGTATGCCTTCTCAAATTCTTCTTGTGCTATGAGGGAAATAAACTCCGGTATCTTCACATTCACAGGGCAGCCTTCCATGCAGGGCTTATGCTTGCAATTAAGGCACCGTTGTGCCTCTTCCACCGCCATCTGCCCCGTGTACCCAAGTGCAACTTCGTCAAAATTCCCTGTTCTAACGCCAGGTTCCTGCTCCGGCATTTTTACCTTTTCCAAGGACATATTAGGCATTGATCATTCCTCCCAGCTTTACTTCAACATGTTTCAGCCTACCTCATCCTGCTTCATTTTACAGTTTCAATTTACAGGTTCAGCTTACAATTCCAATTTACACTTTAAGTTTTACAGTTTCATTTCACTCGGCTAAGTACAATTGCTTGTGATGCCAAGTTCCAATTTACACCTTAAGTTTTACAGTTTCATTTTACTGGTCCAACTCCCGGTTTTATCTTAGAGTTCCAGTCCATAGATCCAGTTTCCAGATCCAGTTTACAATTTCAGTTTACACTCATGCTCATATTGTTCCGTGGCTTTTTTTTCTTCTTCCCTGTACATTTGCTGCCTCTTTATCGCCTCGTCAAAATCCACTTCGTGCCCGTCAAAGTCAGGGCCGTCCACGCATGCAAACCTTGTTTTCCCCCCGACGGTAACACGGCATCCGCCGCACATACCGGTACCGTCAATCATGATAGGATTCATGCTGACAATGGTACTTATTCCATATTCCCTTGTAATTTCGCTTACAACCTTCATCATTATTAATGGACCAATCGCAATAACCAGGTCATATTTATTGCCTTCTTCAAGAAGCTTCTTTAAAATGTCGGATACAAACCCCTTGTTGCCGTTTGAGCCGTCATCCGTGGCAATAAAAAGCCTGCGGCTTACTTCCTTCATTTCCTTTTCAAGTATGATAAGGTCCTTATTTCTGAACCCAAGGATTACATCAACCGTGGCACCCATGTTGAAAAGCTCCTTTGCCTGGGGGTAGGCGATGGCGGTTCCCAGGCCTCCTCCCACCACGGCCGCTTTTTTAACCTCCCCGTAATGGGTAGGCACTCCAAGGGGGCCTACCAGGTCAAGGATCGAATCGCCTTCATTTAGCATACCAAGCAACTTCGTGGTCTTGCCAACCTCTTGGAATATTATGGTTATGGTTCCCTCTTCCCTGTCATAATCTGCTATGGTTAAAGGAATCCTTTCTCCATTTTCACTAACCCTTAAAATAACAAATTGCCCTGCCCGGGCTTTTTTCGCAATGTGGGGGGCTTTTACCCCCATTAGTTTAACCGAAGGATTCAAAACCTCCTTCCTGACTATATCGAACATGTCAAGTTGCCCCTTTCATCCTTTCACAAAATTACTAAAACTAACCCTGTCACTTGGCTTATTAAACCAAGATTTCAAGCCTTCATCCCTGTGATTAAAGCCATGGTTTTCCGGCCAAGTTTTTGTAACTTGCTGCTTATGTTGATTTGCTGTTGCAGCTTACTACCAACATAACTTATTATTTTATATTTATTTATTTTACTGCTACTGTAACTTATTTTATATTTATTACCCCTTTTCGTCAACAAACAAAAAGAGCCTGGCTTGTCCTTAAATATAGCGGGAGTATATCGTAACTTGCATGATCAAGCAAGGCTCAAGAGGTAAAATTGACAGGGCCTGTTTTATCATGGAAGCATGCTTGGTTTATCATCCGCATGCCCCGCAGGGTGAATCAACGATAGGTACTATAATATGTACAGGCCCTATTAAAACAACATCACCTGGCAAGCTCATTTGCTGCTATTCCAAGTCCAGTCCAATACCCTCTTCTTCAGTACGGTCCTCTCCTGTTCCAAAATAACCGCAGCACCAGAATATAAGCAAGAACAGGATGATAAACCATAGCACCGTGTCATTTCCCAGGATATTACTTAGAATGCTTTTGCCTTTTTTCACTTGAACATACCTCCTGGCATATTAAACTCTCCGTATCATAATATGTATAAGCAGAAGAATTTGTTAAGTAAAACCGTTGAAAAAAAGGCTGAAAAACTCGTTAAGAAGAATTTGTTACGGGAAAAAATTCAACCTGGAGCTTGACAATAATTTCTTTTTGTATTACATTTAAACATGGTATCATTTTGTTTTTTTCAACAAAATTCTACATTTTTTTAAGATTAAAGGGTTTGGCAGGTTATTTTTTTATATTGGCAGATTATTTTTTTATAGGAGTTAAATAAGTGGACCCTGTTGAAGACTCTGGGAATATTTTAGATAGATTAAAAAATACATATATTTATCTTATTGGATTCAGTATTATCCCGTTAATCCTGGCCACTACCCTACGCGTTGATTTTAGCAGGTATCCCTACATATTGTTTTGGCTTATTCTTGAAATACTGGCAGAGGTGAAACCTTTCAAGAGCACATTTTATCTTAAGATGGACATGACCTTGTCCTTTGCCTCACAGATGGCCATGGTAATCCTCCTGGATACATGGGAGGCAATATGGATCGTAATTGTTGCCACGATAATTGCCGGGACGATTTTGCGAAGGCGGAGGGATAAGGTACTGTTTTATGCGGGACAGTATGGCTTATGCCTGCTGGTATCCAGCCTTGTTTTTCATTCTTTAAAACTATCCCCTCCCGGCACAAACCTTCATATTATAAAAGATTTGCATGCTGTACTGGCCTCGGTGTGCGTATACTACGTCTTGAATACATTTTTCATATCGGTGGTAACATCGGTGTTTTCACGGGATAGGTTTCTTGACGTTTTTTTCAATGACCTTAAAATAATGGCTAACTTCTATTTCAGTGTTACATCAATAAGTGTTGCAGCTTCTCTTCTTTACGACGAGCAAGCGCCATACAACATACTAATCCTGGTACTTCCCCTGATAATGACCGACCAGGCCCTGCAAAGGTACTACAGCTTGCACAAGGAAACCGTCGAAACTCTAAACGTTCTTGCAGATATCATTGACGAGCGCGATAAGAATACTTATTTGCATTCCCTGCGGGTTGCGGAATACTCGGAGAAAATTGCACAGGAGCTCCGCCTTTCATCCGGTGCAATAGATGAAATCGGAACTGCCAGCCGTGTACACGACATAGGAAAAATAATACTTGAGGATTCAATACTTAAGAACCCGGGAAAATTACAGGATTATGAATATGCCAAAATCAAGCAGCATCCCGTGATAGCCCACAGGCTCCTTAAAAATCTGAAACCATACCAGAAGGGAGCAAGTTACGTACTGTACCATCATGAGCGGATGGATGGCAACGGCTATCCAAGTAATCTCCATGGAAGGTCCATTCCCATAGGGGCCAGGATTATCGCGGTTGCCGATTGCTATGACGCAATGACCTCGGATAGGCCTTACCGCAAAGCCTTGCCCCAGCGGGTCGCTGTGGAGGAACTTAGAAAGAATTCCGGGAACCAGTTTGACCCCTTAATAGTGGAAGCATTTATCAAGGTGTTGAAAAGGGATTACGGGTACAAGGAAAACTCAATGGGTCAATAACATGATGGCCGCCTGTATCATGATGGCACATTCTATCCTTTTCTTTTGCAAGGTGCATGCAATTTCATTGGGTTTTGAAATATCCCGGTTGGAGTACCATGCATTTGCATGGCACCCTCCCGAGCAATAAAGTTTTGCCCAGCAATCCATGCACTTTTCCTTGGTAAGTATGTTATTCTCCTTGAACATTTTTCTTAATCCGGCGGTGCCGGGGTTTTCGCCAATGCCATTGAAAATATCGCCCATTATAAACTCCTTTTGCCCCACGAACTGGTGGCAAGGGTACAAGTAACCTTCGGGCGACACGGCAAAATATTCGGATCCCGCCCCGCAAGCAGCTATTCTTTTATATACGCAAGGGCCTTCATACAAGTTCAGGTTGAAATGATAAAACCTGAAGCTATTGCCTTGTTGCAGCAGTTTTAAATACTCCACCGCTAATTCCTCATATTCCCCGAGTATACCCGGTACATCCTGCTCCTTTATGAACAGGGCATCCCCCGAGCCAACCACCGGCTCAATTGATATTTCCTTGAAACCAAGGCCGGCAAGATGCTTTACATCGTTGGAAAAATCCTTGTTCCTTGATGTGAAAGTACCTCTTATAAAATAGCTCTTGCCGTCCCTTAAAGCGACAAGTTTTTTTGCAAGGGGTATAATTTTATCATATGTGCCTTTTCCTGCCCTGTCGGTTCGTATTGAGTCATGTATTTCCTTCCTCCCGTCAATACTGATAACCACGTTATCCATATATTTATTAATGAAGTTGATTTTCTCATCATCAAGAAGGACCCCGTTTGTGGTGATGGTAAAATAGAATCTCTTTCCTGTTTTATTTTCAAGCGACTTCCCGTAATCAACCGCCTTGACAACCGTATCAAAATTCAACAAGGGTTCTCCCCCGAAAAAATCAATTTCAATGTTACACCTGCTGCCAGAATTTTCTACAAGATAATCAACCGCTCTCAACGCCACTTCTTCCGTCATCAGGCTGCACCCGCTCTTGTAATCTCCCTTGGATGCAAAACAATACTCGCAGTTTAAATTGCAGTCATGGGATACATGAAGGCACAAGGACTTTAAGAACTTGCTGCTTTCTTTTACGGTATCCGCTTTTGCATTAATATCCTTTACCGTACCAACTTTTGCCGTGTCATCTTTTGCGAGTTCCCGTTTTGCAGGCTCCTCTTCCGCAAGCTCCTCTTCCGCAGTATGCCCCTCCCTTGCAGGATCCTCTTTTGCAGGAAACATGTTTTCAACAACCTGCAGCGGTGAAAACAAAAGCCCTTGGTTTTTAAGGGATTTTATTTCATCGTAGGCTTCCTTGATTTCTTCATACGAGTATTCACCTTTAAACCGCTCAGCCGCTTCATCCAGCGGCATCAGTTCCTCCGTTCCAGAAAGCATCTTGAAGCTTAAGTCGTCCAACATGTGAATGCTTCCGCTGTTTCCATCAACAGCAAAATTAAAACCGTTAAGTCTAAACGTATGAACCATCTTCTTTTTATCCTCCTGCACAAAATGCCTTTCTCTACTGCATAACTCCAGTATAACATAAAATTTACACGTAAAATATACACGAAACGGGTCCAGGAGTAAATATGTTCATATCATGATTTCCATACGTGTTTTAATTATTTAATTTATAATATGCTGCTCTTACTCATGTGCTACCCTGTTTCCTGCCCTGTTTTCTTGATTTTTTCACCCAGGGCTTGCAGGACCACCAGTGCCAGTATGCCGCCAATAATTGCTGTTACAAGCTGGGGCCAGCTGAATGCATACAACATGTTCGCAACTTGTTTTTCAGCAAGTTTGACTACCTGTACAAAGATGTTTATGGCTGCCGTGAGAAAAGCAAATTTTAGTACTGCTCCTGATACAATTCCGACAATTTTATTCTTTTTTATAAAAATATAAAACAACAGGACTAGTATAAAATTGCCTATGGCTATAAAAGGTGCGAAAAGTATGGGAACACCCGCTGTAAACGAAGCTACAAAAGGTGTGGCGATAGAAATTACCGCTCCCCCGATCAATCCCGTTGCCGCGGTCGACACTAAAAGGCTGGCATTTACCAGCGGCCCTACAATAAAATTGCTGTAAGGTCCGAGTGGGATAATGCGCCCCAGGCTTTGCAAAACTATTGTTACTGCCAGCAAAATTCCCGTTCTTGCAATTGTTTTTGTATTTATTTTCATCAAAACAGCCCCCTTATTCTCAAGTATTAATAAATATTAATAAGTATAAAGTACCAGTTACAGGGTTCCAGGTATCAATTCTAAGGTACCAACAGGTATCAAGCATATGTACCGAGGATATCAAAATACCGTGTGCCGCATGGCACCAGGTATCAAATCCCTTTATATCCACTATTTCACTTTGTATAACTTGATGCATCTTGATACTCCTTAATATTACCCGGTATTATTATTCTTACCCCGCCACAAGGCAAAATAACAAGTTATTGAAAACAGTATGCCGAAAATTAAGCATCATAAACCAAATGCTGCAGGTGTATTAACCCGTGAAAAGAAAAGAACATATCATGATGAGTTTAAAAACAATACAATTACTGCCATGCTTTTTCCTCCCTTCGATCAGATAATCTCCTTTCGTAAGGTTTATTCGCTTTTTTCTCCTCGATGAAGGATAACTCCGTCATCTAAGAGGCCTTGCCGGCAGGCTGGTTCAATAAGCATGGGAAATTGTACCTGGATAACCTCGTCATCCAGGAAACTTGGACCACCGGGAAGCGAATTACCAGGACAACCATGATTAAATCAGCATGGCCACCCTGACTTTTACGCCTTCAATATTGCCCAGCTTTCCTGTAAGGGCTCCTATTTCATCATTTGTTCCGTCAACAATAATGGATATCACGCACACATCCCGTTCCTTGTATGGTAAGCCCAGGCGCCCCACGATAATATCCCCGAAATCGCTTAACAGCTTGTTGACCTTGCTTGCCGTTTCAGTCCTGTTGCGGACAGTTATGCCGAGTACCGCAACCCGGTTTCCCTTTTGTTCCATTGCCCATCCTCTTGCCTGCTTTATTGCACATCCTGGTTATTTGTATATCATCGTTATTTTTTTAACCAATTAATATTATACATGGTTTTTGTGTCTTAATCAATTACATGGTACTAATTAGGTGTATTTAGCTTATATGACATATAATATGGCAAAACGACTTCCGGAGGCTAATATTGGAGCAAAGCTTACGGATAGTTGTGCTTAAGGCCAGAAAAAATCCGTAATTCGCCACATGGATGTGGCGAGCCGTCACCTTAAGCCATGGAT
>JAAZDH010000247.1 GCA_012512865.1 Clostridiaceae bacterium
GTCCTGTACTGCTCCCGTACGCGGCAAATCGCATCCTTTCCACCTGCCCGGTCAACATAATCGGTCTTGTAATCCAGCAGTACCAGCCCGTCCTCCTCTTCAAAGAAGCAGTCGATAACTCCCTGCAGGAGCAAGGTTTCATCTTCATATAAACTTTCATCGAGGTGCGGGTATATATCCCTGCTCTTTATCTCTATGTTGAAAGGCACTTCCCTGTAAACTTTCACTGAATCCAGCAGCCTTTTGCCAAGGGGTGAGCAGAAAAACCCGTAAATCTTTCCTGCATCCACGGCTTTTGCCTGCTGCCCTGTCAATAATTCCTTCTCGACCATTTCACCAACCTGGCTTTTTATTTGTTCTTCGCTGCCCACCCTCTTGAAATCAAGGTGCTGCATTACAAAATGCATTACTGTCCCGGCCCGGGCTGCATCAAGCTCCCTGCTTTCTTCCAGGAAAGCCGGTTTTTTTACCAGCGGTGGGGTATACACCTTGAAAGCCGGTAATTCCTCCGAGTGTTCAAAAGCAAATATTCTCTTGATCTCGGTGACGGATACCTTGACAGGAACACGCGAAGCTTCGCCATACTTGTATTCCCACTCCAGGGTTCTTTTTACCTCGTCGTACAGGGGGTTATGTCCTTTCCATCCAGTTTCCCTATAAAGAGCAGTTCTTCTCTCAGCTGCATCCCTTTCAAAAGTACTTTTTCCTTCGGTATCCATGCCATCCCATGCAATTTTACCAGTTCTGCTATCTTCGTGCGATGTTTCACCCGTATTCCCGCCAATGATGCCGCCTATTTCACTTAAAAATTCCAACCCGGGTGCAGGCTGCCTTTCAGCCTTGGCTTGTTTTTCCTGGATATTCTTCCTATCCTCCAAGTCACCTCTTTTACCTTCCAAGATGCTTCTCATATCCTTGCTTCCCATGCTCCATAGCTTTATATACCATGAACGGCCCTCGTCATCAATCTTGTAGCCGCCGTTATCTCTTCCACGGCTGCCGTTGCCGCTTTTACATCCGCTGTTATCATTTATGCTGCCAACGCCAGCCCTTATCCAATCGCCCCCATTAATTTCATTGTTATTATTACCAAAAAAACCCTCCCTGCTTGCCTTGCCCGTCATGAGGGCAGGGCAGATCCAATCCAGGTAGTTCCTTCCCCTAAACACGATATAGCCCGGGATTTTTCCATTAACGGTGTATGCATTCTCCTTCCACTTCGAAATGCTTTTTTCCAGTTCCCGGACGGTTCCCGTCAATACCAGTTTTTCCCTTGCCCTTGTAAATCCAACGTACAGGATTCTCATTTCCTCTGACAAGCTCTCGGCCTTTATCTTGTAGCGCAAGGCCTGCTTTGCAACCGACGGGTACCCTATTCTTTTTTCCAAGTCTATGTAGTCAGGGCCAAAGCCCAGGTCCTGGTGAAGGATTATGCTTTCGCTCATGTCGCTTAAATTGAAATTTCGCCCGCAGCCCGAAATTATCACTATGGGAAATTCCAAGCCCTTGCTTTTATGTATGCTCATTAGCCTTACCACGTTTTCATTTTCACCGAGAATTTTTGCGCTTCCCATGTCACCCACGCCGCTTTTCAGCTTGTTTACAAAATTTATAAAGTTGAAAAGCCCCTTGTAGCTGGTTTCCTCGTATCGCCTGGCCTGTTCAA
>JAAZDH010000248.1 GCA_012512865.1 Clostridiaceae bacterium
ACGGGTGTACCCAGTCAAGGCCAAGGTAATCCTTGCCAATGGCGGCAACAACTTCATAATCAATGATAAGCTCTGCAAAGGGCGGCCTTGAAGGGACAGTTTTCCCTGTAATTATATCTACAAATCTCTTGATATCCGGCCTTGGATTCTTAACTGGTAAATTCATAAAATCACTCCCTGGTTTTATTTTATTTGATTTTTTTATTATATTTTTTCGTTTTAATTTTAACGCATTTAGTATTAATACATTCTAATTTTAACACATTTCATCCTTAATTTAAATTCTAAACTGTTATGCTGTTATGCTCATCTATGCTCATTTCTTGTTTTTTAGTTTATGCCAAAATTTGCACGCGGAAAATACTTTTAATAACTGGTACCTGAACCAAGGGAGCCCTTCCATCCCGGTACCCTTCTTCCTAGCATATCTTGCTCCTTAATGTTAATATAAATTCAAAAACATCAAATACCGGCTGCACCTGGTCCTCGTGTTCCCATACACATGTTGCGACAGGTTTCCACAGGGTTTGTGCTTTTTTCCTTCTTCCCAAAGCAATTGCTTCCAGGACCACCGTCATCAGGCAACAAATGTTGGAATGGCATTTTAGATATTGGTTCTTCCGCAAATCCAGTTGAATCCATTATAGAATAAATATGCTATATTTAAGAATGATTTATTACTGATCTATAAAACTGCATTTGTTTCTATGCAACCTGAATTGCGAAAGAACCTGAATATTTCCATTAAGCGGTGTGAAGCAGATTTAAATAAAGAAAAGCAAACATTCTATTTTATGAATAATTTAATTTGTTTTTATACATGATATAAACATGCAACACCATATATCACGCGCTTTTGAAAAATTGTATCCATGCATCTTTGGCGCCATTTATCAATTTAATATTAATACATACATTTATATATACATTTATACATGTACATGCATTTATACATCCATGAATACATGTGCGCACATGCCATGAAAGCATAATATTGGAGAATGGGAGTGATACAATATTAAAACCCAGGACAAGTACCCGGCAACTAAACTAAACGACCATGACAGGAAAGTGCTTAGTAAATATACAAAATTTTACACAAACATGATAGAGAGCAATACCGCTTCGGTAAACAACTCCATGGATGAAAGATACAATAAAAAAATATGATATTGGTTTTGCATGGTTTTGTTATATTTTTGTCACATAAATTTAATATAATCCAATGAAAAATGTGGTATAATATAATTGCCACAGCCAATAATACTAAATTTTTCATTTTTGTTCCTCCTTTTAATATAGATTGTTGATTTGTTTGAGTTTAGTTGATGAAGCACTTGTAAATTTGGAATCATTTATAAATTAGTAATTTAGTGCTTCTTTTTTTCACTGCTTTGCCTTTCTTGTTTTATTCTTTTGCTCTTGAAATATGCCCCTTTTTTATTTATAATAATTATTGTTGTTATCAGCTATTGTTGTGTTTTAACAAGCCAGTTTTTGGCCATGCTAGATGGGGAGGTAGCGGTGCCCTGTACCTGCAACCCGCTATAGCAGGATTGAATCCCTGTTCGAGGCTTTTTCCCTGTGGGGTCTGCCCTGGGCAAGTGACGATGAGGTCCGGGTCTTGCGCAACGGGAAGCTGAAAACCCCGTCAGGTTCGGAAGAAAGCAGCGGTAATCAGTCCCTCCCGTGTGCCGCAAGGGTGCCTGGGTTGAGCCAACTACCTTGGTTACGCTTGGAGGGATAAGTCGAAAACAGGTGCATGGCCAATTATAATTAACCGCAGGCAAAAGGACCGCTTAGGTCTTTTTTTATAGCATGTTCTGCAGGATACCAATGCAAGGTGCTTGGGCAAGGTACTTATATACGGCGCTTGTGCAGGCTGTTTATGCAGGGTGACCATGCAGGGTGCATAATGCAAAATCAAGGTGGGAAATTTAATGTCATACATGGCCCTTTACCGGGAATGGAGGCCTTTGGTCTTTGACGATGTAGTGGAACAGGAACATATTGTCAAGTCCTTGAAATACAGCGTAAAAACGGGCAGGATAGCCCATGCTTACCTTTTTTGCGGCACAAGAGGCACCGGTAAAACCACCATGGCCCAAATATTTTCACGTGCAATCAACTGCAGGGAGCCTGACAACGGGAACCCGTGCAATAAATGCGACATATGCAGGGGGATCCTGTCAGGCAGCATCCTTGATGTAATGGAAATTGATGCCGCTTCGAACAATAGCGTGGATAACATCAGGGACATAAGGGACGAAGTGATATATTCCCCTTCCCATGCGAAGTACAAGGTGTACATTATAGATGAAGTGCACATGCTGTCCACCGGTGCTTTTAATGCGCTTCTGAAAACGCTGGAAGAACCTCCTTCCCACGTGGTATTCATCCTTGCAACAACGGAGCCCCACAAACTCCCTGCCACAATTTTATCAAGGTGCCAAAGATACGATTTCAGGAGGATAACGGCTGCAGGTATCGCGAAAAGGCTGCGCAGGATTTCAGCGGCAAACGGAATCGAGGTTGAAGACAGGGCAATAAGGCTGATTGCAAGCATTTCGGAGGGGGCCCTGCGCGATGCACTAAGCATACTGGACCAGTGCATCTCCCTGGGAAGCAGTAAAATTACGTATTCCGACGTCCTGTCAATTACAGGGACAGCCAATGAACAGCTGGTGTCGGCATTCTTAAATGCAATCATAAAAAGAGATATTGGCGGGATACTAATGCTGGTAAACCAGCTTGTCATGGAGGGGAAGGACATCGCCCAGTTCATTGCATCGCTTATATCCTATTGCAGGAACCTTCTTGTGTGCAAGATGGTTGAAGACACCAGGGACATCGAAGATATACTGGATGTATCCGGCGAATCCCTGGAGACAATAAAATCCCAAGCTGCCTGCCTGGGAAAAGAGGATATTGTGCATATTATAAACGAGCTATCCGGGCTCGAATCAAATTTAAAATGGTCAAATCATCCAAGGGTCATGCTTGAAGTAGCATTAATAAAGATTTGCACGAAAACAGCAGCGGCAGCAACAGCGATAGCAGAAGGAACAGGGCCGGAACAGGAGTTGCAAAAAGCAGGTAATGGCGTATATCCAGGCCAGGCCAGCTTAATCAACCCGGAAAGCCCGGGCAACCGGCTTAAAGCAGGTATTACTGATAACCAGGACAACCCAGGCACCCTGGATGACCTGGCTAAAGCAGGTATCCCGGATGCAGACTGTATAACTGAAAAGCACGATTCCGACAATATAAACTTAAATGAAATATGGGATGAAACTTTAAAAGAACTGGGCAATGCCGGGAAAACGGTATTATGTGTTATTTTGCGCAAAGCTGAAATAATTAAACTTAATCCAAACTGTATAGGCATAGTTTTGCCGGGCAATGAAGGGGTAAACAAAAAAATTGTTTCCCAAGCTTCCAATATCAAGCTTATTGAAGAGATACTGAAGGATAAGCTGGGTGGCAGGGATGTCAGGGTGAAATGCCTTACGGAAAAAGACCTGGGGAATGCAGAAACTCTCAACCCAGGGGCTGTTAAAGGTGAAACGGCAAAAGGCTGCCAAAACGGCATCCCGGATGATAAACACGTGAAAAAAATGCTGGATTTTGCAGCTACGCTCAATGCTCCTTTTAATGTATGTGAAGAGTGACACAGGGACGTGACACAAATGACGGGGGTAATGTCACCAGGGTGACACAGACACAGTGACATAGGGACGGGGGTGACGTCACGTGATACGTGACAGGCAGCGCACACGCAATATGTAAAATGCTAGGAGGTTTTTTTATGGCAAGAGGTGGATTTCAAGGTTTCGGCAAGGTTCCCAACATGGGAAATATTATGAAACAAGCCCAAAAGATGCAAAGAGAAATGGCAAAACTTCAAGAAGAGCTTGAAAACATGACTTTTGAAGCCAGTGCAGGAGGTGGAGCCGTAACCGTTGTGGCAACAGGTAAGAAGGAGATACAGGAAATAAAAATAAATCCTGAAGTTGTTGACCCCGAAGATGTTGAAATGCTTCAAGACCTTATACTTGCAGCCGTAAACGAAGCACTTAGGAAGGCGGAAGAAACGGTGAATAACGAAATGAGTAAATTAACCGGGGGGCTTGGAGGTATTCCGGGCTTGTTTTAACCTTGTTTTAACATTAACGGCGTTGAGGATGGTGTATAATGAGCTACTTTGTAACACCGATAGCAAAGCTTATCGAGGAGTTTGAAAAACTGCCCGGTATAGGCCCTAAGTCTGCGCAAAGATTGGCATTTTACGTGGTTAATCTCCCCCCGGAAAAGGCCTTGAAACTTGCAAACGCTATAAAAGAAGCAAAGGAGAAAGTCAAATACTGCTCCGTTTGTGGAAATCTTACCGACAAGGACCCCTGCATGGTTTGCAACTCTGAAAACAGGGACCGGAGCGTTATTTGCGTTGTTGAAAATCCCAGGGACATTGTGGCCATGGAAAAAACCCGCGAATTTAAAGGTCTTTACCATGTGCTGCACGGTGCGATATCCCCCATGGAAGGTATAGGTCCTGAAGATATAAAAATAAAGGAATTGCTGTCCAGGCTCCAACCCGGGGAAGTAAAAGAAATAATCATCGCCACCAATCCGAATATTGAAGGAGAAGCCACGGCAATGTACATTGCCAAATTACTAAAGCCCCTGGGAATCAAGACAACCCGCATAGCTCACGGTATCCCGGTGGGCGGGGATCTTGAATATGCCGACGAGGTAACCCTTGCCAAGGCGCTGCAAGGCCGCCGCGAGATATAAGATGGCCGCCGATTAAGCCTGTTCCAGTATTTTTGCCAGGGTTTCCTCCATGAATTTATTCCTGGCTTCGAAATTCATGTTTTCAATGTAATACCTCTCTATCATATCATGTGTTTCTTTTGCCGTTTTAATGGTTGATATGGCTTTCTGCAAGAGAAAATCAAATTGCTCCTTGTTAAATTCAAGTATGCCGGCATACCTGGCTATGATACGTTTATCCAGGGAACTGTTAAGATCAATTTCCATGCATACGGTCACATCAGCCTCATGGAAGTCATTAACCGTTGTTAAAGAAACGTCCGCCTCCGGTATAACCAGGTGCTCGATTTTTTGCGGGTGAAGGGCGCAGTAGTAAGACTCCGTGTAATACCCCCTCTCAACAGCGGCCAGTTTTACCTTCTCAAGGAGCCTGTCTGTGCCGGTTCCCTGGAAGCCCCTTACAGCATATACCTTTCCGGTAACCAAAACGGTGTCCAGGTAGTTTTTCAATCCCCCGGGTGTTATGGCGCTTGCAAACAGCCGCCTTTCCTTTCCTTCCTTTTCTGCAATGCCCCGGGATTGGAATAATTCATTAATCAACCGGCCGGCAAGGATACTGATATAGGCCGGGTTTATTGCCCAGCCGTATATAACGGCACTATCTTCATGAAAGTAGGCTGCTGCCTTTATGTACCTGTAAGCCCGTTCAAAAAGCCTTTTTATTTCCATGTTCAGTTGAATTATCTCTTCTTTGTTTTTACTTATGCCTTTACGATTCCAGAAATCTCCAAGGTTTATAATCTCGTCCACAGCCCCGGGGTTCTTGGGATCAAGAACATGTGGCGCAGTACCATCGATTAACGCTGTTTTCAGCGCCGGTATCACTACGCCGTCAAGACTGTCGTTATCGCTTGAGCACTGCATGAACTCAACATCAAACCCCTTGTTTGCCATCTCGTTTCCTATATATTCCATAAATGTCGATTTTCCTACGCCCGGCCCTCCCTTTAAGATAAATATTCTCGATGCTTCCTCCTGGCCAAGTATATAATCGTAATAACTGAAAAAGCCCTGCGAAGTATTCCCCCCCGGGAAAACCCTTTTAATATGGCCTTTATTCATCGTTATTCCCCCTAATCCTTTTCATCCGGACTCCGCATTTTATTATATTCTCATAAACATCCGGTTATCCATAACAATTAATAATAATTTAGCAATACTA
>JAAZDH010000249.1 GCA_012512865.1 Clostridiaceae bacterium
GGTTATACACTGACTGACCAGCCGGAGAAAATAATCGCGGCTGAAATTATACGCGAAAAGCTTTTCATGCTTTTAAAGCAGGAAGTTCCTTATGGAATAGGCGTTGAAGTAACGCTGTTCAACGAAAGGGAAGGGAAAAACCTCGTAGATATTGAAGCAAATATCTATTGCGAGAAAGAATCCCACAAAGGAATAATAATAGGGGAAAACGGGAAAATGTTAAAAAAGGTTGGGATGCTCGCGAGGGAGGAAATCGAACGGTTGCTTGGAACAAAGGTTTTTTTAAAATTATGGGTTAAGGAAAAAAAGGATTGGCGGAACAACAAAATAATGTTAAAAAGCCTTGGATACAATATATAATTCTCCCGGTACCGCTGGTATACAAAATATATTTTTGAGGAATATATTAATGTGACATTTTCAATGGTACAGATACAACAGTGTTAGTGGAAATTTGCAAAATGCATGGGAAAAGAGCATGGAGAAAAATGCATGCATGGGGCAAAAAATGCATGAGGCAAGGGGGAATTATAATGTTGAAAGATTTCATGTGGAATCTATTTCAAAAAACGGGAAACATATTAAGTTACGTGGCTTACAAGGAAATCGAACAAAAGGAGCAGTCTTTGCTTGGTAAATTGCCGGCACAGTTTAAAGAATAAAAGGCTAAACAGACTGAACAGGCTAAATAGGCTAAATAGGCAGAACAGGCTGAATAGACAGGGATAGAGGATGAGTTATATAAAAACAAAAGGAATAGTTATAAAAGAGGTCAATGTAGGTGAGGCGGACAAGATTATAACCATATTATCCGGTGAATACGGTAAAATGGCAGTAGTGGCTAAAGGGGCCAGAAGACTCAGAAGCAGGCTCAGCGCATGTACGCAGTTTTTATGCTACAGCAGTTTTTTGTTGTTCAAGGGGCGCGATTTGCATAAGATTAACAGCTGTGAGATGATAGAGTCCTTTTCGGAAGCAGGAAATGACTTGGTCAAGCTTACTTATGCAGCCCACATGGCGGATTTGATTTATGATACAGTACAGGAAAACCAACCTGCCACCAAGACCCTGAAATTATTCTTAAATACTCTTCATTACTTAATAAAAACAGACAGGTCTCCTGGACTGGTTATAAAGATTTTCGAATTAAGGTACTTGTGCATCCTGGGGTATGCCCCGTACGTAAAGGGTTGCATCAATTGCCTGAATGAAACCTTTGAAGGTTTGTCGTTCAGTTTTAAAAAGTGTGGTTTTGTTTGCAATAACGAGAATTGTGTTTCAATTGATCCCTTTATGTATAAAATATCACCAGGCACTGCCAGGGCAATGCATCACATAGTATATTCAAGCATGGACAAGCTATTTAATTTTGAGCTTTCAAAGCCGGTATTAGCTGAGCTTTCCACCATAGTTGACAGGTTTTTAAGAGAAATGCTGGAAAAGGATTATACCAAGCTAAAGTTTCTCAGGGATATTGAGAAGATATAGGAAATAACTGAGATTGAGATTAAGAATAAAAAACAGCTCGTTCCAATACCTGTATGTTTCGGAATACGAGCTGTTTTTGCCGTTGGTGCGGTCGATGGGACTTGAACCCATATGCTTGCGCATACGCCCCTCAAACGTACGTGTCTGCCAATTCCACCACGACCGCATGGTTAACCTGCAAGGCACTCACCCTGCAAGTTTTATTATACTAACACACGGGTTTAGTGTCAACACCTTTTTAGTAACTACCCACCTCTTTTACCAATTGTATTATTCTCATGAAGTTTTCAAGACTTACCGTATTGGGAATGGAATGGTCGGAGGAAAATATATACCCACCTGATTCTTTCATTACGGGCAACACCTTTTTAATCTCGGCTTCTATCAACTCAATGTCATTCCACAGTACTGCGTTTATACCTCCATGGAAGACCAGGTCCTTGCCATATTTATTCTTTAGCTCTATAGGATCCATCCCGGCTTTTACCTCCAGTGGATTAAGGCAATCTATGCCTATTTCAATAAGTTCGGGTATAAACGGGTTTATATTTCCGCAGGAGTGAAGATGGGTTTTTACTCCCTTCGCGTGAGCCCAGTCAACGGCTTTTTTATGCACAGGTTTCAAGAGCTCCCTGTACATCTTCAAGGAGAAAAACTGGTTATTCTTGTATCCCATGTCATCAGGCCAATGTACCGAATCAAACCTGTATCCTTCTTCCCAAACCATGTCAAGCAGGGCAATGTTTACATCAAGGTAATGATTAAACATATCAACGCACCACTCGGGCTCCTCTGCCATTGCAATAAGAAAACGCTCAGTGCCAACTGCCCACGAATGACTGACGTCAAACCCAAACCAAAGGTTTGCCTGTATCCAGTATCCTTCTTCCTGCCACCTCTTATAATTCTTTTTCAAGTAATCCCAGTTGACCCTGTCCCTTGATGGAACCATGCGTTCTTTAGCCTCGACCCACTTACCCGGGCTTGTTATGGTAAAATCGATAAACTCGGGCGTGGAATCCTCGTACTTCCAGCTTTTCAAGGTAGCTCCCCATTTTGTAGTATATATCCTGTACGTATCTGTTTCTTCAATAATTTTTTCTTCGTATCGGGGGGAGTTATCCACACCGATAGATGCTATTTTATCCAGGTCAAAATAATCTGTGTAACTTACCCCTTCGGGCATGCCTTCACGCTGCCATCTTCTTATTGTACCGCGCCAAGGGCTATCGTATATGGGGACCCTGTCAGTCTCCTTGTGCTCAAACATCCTCATAAACCTTTCTTTTGAAGTCATTTTTACCATAAAAAACCTCCCGGCATGGTCATTTTAAGTCTTTGTTTCTTTAATTTAAAAGTTGCATATTTGGATTTATACGGTTGCTTGTATAGTTTGTATAATCATTTACATATTCACTTGCATCAAATTATATCATGAATTAAAATATAATGCAATAGCAGTTTTCGATGTAATAGTAATTCTCATGGAAAAACTATGCTAAATGTATGTAACATATACCCGTACAAGAGGTGGTATTGTGAAGTGGCATCGCGAGGAGTATGTTGAATTAATGACTTTTGGCAGTGTTAAACGGCAGATGTTCGTCGAGCTTTTTGGCCCACTAGTGGGCCTTGAAAAAGAATGGCGGGCACAAGGTGCATCTCCCGGTGAGATTGATTTGACAGCTTTTGATTTTGATTACGTTGAAGTGGTCGATTGCGGGGGAAACACCGGTTTAATGGGCGGGTTTACCCCGAAAGTGGTTGAGGAAACAAGTGAATATATTGTCCAGGTAGATGAATATGGAAGAAAAACAAAGCTATGCAAGGGTTCTGCCACCATACCCCATCCGCTGGATTACCCTGTGAAAGACATGGATAGCTGGTTAAAAGTAAAACCCTGGTTTGAGTTCAATGAAAGAAGAATAAACTGGGACAAGGTGGAAAGGGCAGCAAAAGCTCAAAGGGAAGGGGCCTTGGTTATAGCGTGGATACCGGGTGGTTTCGATCTTCCCAGGGAGCTTATGGGAGAAGAAATGGTTTGCTATTGTTATTATGACCAGCCTGAGTTAATGATTGATATATTAAATACGGTAGCAGATACTGCATTTAAAGTTCTTGACAGGATAAGCGACAAGATTACCATTGACAATTTGTCAGTACACGAAGACATGGCTGGAAAATCAGGGCCGTTAATCGGGCCTGACCTTGTTAAAACATACATTAAACCGTATTACAGGAGAATCTGGGACATGCTTTCATCAAAAGGAACAAAGCTTTTTAGCCAGGATAGTGACGGTAACATGAACCCGGTAATCGGTGCATTTTTGGATAGCGGGGCGAATATTATGTACCCGGCTGAACCTGCCGCAGGCATGGATATTGTTAAACTTCGCGAAAAATATGGCAAAAGGCTTGCTTTCAAGGGTGGAATTGATAAACATGTTTTAAAGCAGGAAAAGGCTGCCATAAGAAAGGAATTGGAGTATAAACTCCAGCCTTTAATGCAGGCGGGTGGAACGGTATTTGGCTTGGACCACAGGATACCCAATGGCACACCCCTGGATAATTACAGGTATTACGTTGATACTGCGCGTGAAATGCTTAATTTGCCTCCGCGAGGTAAAAACAAGGGGTGGGCACGAACGGCGTTTTAGCTTAAATCACTGGAAAAACATAATAAATTAACCGGGAATGCAATAATGGGAAAATATGGTTTTATATTTTTATTGAACGTGGTGACAAGAGTTGTTACAATAGGAATGAAACCATGAAGAAAAGCTTTTCAGTCATGAAAAAGGTTTTTCAAGTATGAAAAAAGCTTTTTCGAGAATACAGGCATATATGTGCATGTGTAAATTTAATATTTTGTGAAGGAGAAATGAAAAATGGCAGGATTTTTTGGTTTTTTTGATTATACCAAGCCCGGTCCGGGGATACCCAAGGATGCTCCCCCAAAACCACCAATAGTAGTTTTTTTCGGGATATATACAAGGAAGTTCTGGAACCTGTTAAAAATCAACCTGATGTTTAATTTATTTAACTTGCCGGCAGTTATAGCGGTCATTTTTGCTTCGATGTATGTTATTCAAGGGCAGATTGGTGATGATCCTGCCATTGACCTGCTGATAAGATTTATCCTGGGAAGTATTATTCTGTGCATTCCCTTAATAACGGTAGGGCCTGTCCAGGCAGGTTATACTTATATTCTGAGAAATTATTCCAGGGAAGAACATGCTTTTTTGTGGTGGGATTTTAAGGACAGCGCCATAGAAAATTTTAAACAAAGCTTGATTATTTCCATAATCGATTTTTTTGCCTTGATAATTTTCGGGATAGTTATTAATTTCTATTTTTCACTTAATGTTGAAGACACTGTAATGGCAATGTTCTCGTTAATTGCCAGGACGTTTATTATTCTTGCCTTTATTGTATACTTGATGATGCACATGTATATATATCCAATGCTTGTTACATTTAAGCTAACCATAAAGCAGCTTTACAGGAATGCTTTTATCTTTTCCATGGCCAAGTTTTTCCCGAACCTGGGGATATTATTGCTTTGCATAGCGCTGATTCTTTTATCATTTTGTTTCAACGTTGTTATCGGAATTATACTATTTCTATTCATTACTGTCAGCACAATAGGATTAATTACCAATTTTTACGTGTATCCAAAACTGAAAAAATACATGATAGACAAGATTGAAGTCGAAGAAGACGATGAAGATGACGAATACGGCGAGGATGATGAGAGTGACGAAGGTGAAGATACGGACGGCATACATGGGGACGAGAAAGCCATGGACCAGAAAAATGGTATAGGAGAAGGTGCTGAAGAAGGTACTGGAGAAAGTACTGGAGAAGGTATCTAATAAAGCAAGGTTAAGAAAAGCACGGCACTCATAATAAATCATTTGTTTTAAAACAAATCGTTCATGCTGTATAGTCCTGGCTGTTTATCGTACAAAAATATCGCAGCCTTGATTGCTCCTACGGCAAATATATCCTTCGACATTGCCGTATGCTTCAGCTCGATGATTTCGTCATTGCCGGCAAAAATAACCGAATGCTCGCCCACAATTGTGCCTCCGCGTACTGCATGTATTCCTATTTCCTTTTTACTTCTTTTCATTCTCCTGGCATGGCGATCATAAACGTACTCTTGTTTATGTTCAAGGACATCATTAATTGCATCTGCTAAGGCCAGTGCAGTTCCACTCGGCGCATCAATCTTCTGGTTATGATGTTTTTCTATAATTTCTATGTCAAAAAAACTCTCGAGGTTTTTTGCAGCTTTTTTTACCAGGTCAATTAAAAGATTGACGCCTAAGGACATATTAGCTGACTGAAATACAGGGATTTTGCTTGACGTTTCCCTTAGCTGCTTTTTCTGGGCCTCCGAGAAGCCCGTTGTTGCCATGACAAGCGGTAGTTTCCTTGATATTGCCAGTTTCAGCAAGCTATCAAGGGCTGACGGGTTTGAGAAATCTATAATAACATCCGCTTCCACGTTGCATTTTACAGCTTCGTTAAACACGGGGTAATCATTCTTTATTGAATCATTTATGTCTATCCCTGCAACTATTTTTACATCAGGGTTCTGTTTTGCAAGCCTAGTTACAACTTGTCCCATTTTTCCGTTGCATCCGCTTAATATTATTCTTACCATTTGACAACCTTCTCCTTGTTACGTATTAAACTCCTTGCTAAACTACCTGCAACTGATTGTAACCTTATAAGCCGGCAATTCTTATTAGCCGCCAAATTAACCAGTAATCCTTAACCCGTAGTTAATCAATTCTCTCTTGAGAATTTCCAGGTTTTTCTCACTCATATCCACCAGGGGCATCCTGCATTTTCCAACATTCATACCCATCAGGTTCATTGCAGCTTTGATGGGTATCGGGTTTACCTCTATAAACAATGCCTTGATAAGGTTCAGCGTTTTCAGTTGAATCCTGCGACTGCCTTCAATATCTCCCTCCAAGAACTTGCAAACCATGTCATGGGTATCCTTCGGGATGATATTTGCCATAACCGAAATAACACCTTTACCGCCAAGGGCCAGGAGAGGCACTACTTGACCGTCTTCTCCCGAGTAAACCGTAAAATTATCCCCGCAGAGATTTACAATATCGCCAACCTGTGACAAATTGCATTCTTTTACACCTACAATATTTTCTATTCCGGACAATTGCTTCATTGTATCAGGGTTTATGTTAAGGTTCGTCCTTGAAGGAACATTATACAATATCATTGGTATACTTATATTCCTGGCAATAGCGCTAAAATGCTCATACAATCCCTTTTGGGTTGTTTTATTATAATAGGGGGTGACACTTAATATGGCATCTGCTCCAACATCTTCTGCACGTTTGCTCAGTTCAATGGCATGCCGTGTATCATTGCTCCCGGTTCCTGCAATAACCGGTACCCTTCCTTTAACTTTTTCAACCGTGAATTTGATAACCGAAACATGTTCATCATCCGGCATTGTGGAAGCTTCACCCGTGGTGCCGCAGGAAATTATGGAATCAATGCCTTGCTCAACCTGGAATTCAATTAGTTCTTCTAGCTTGCCAAAATTTACACCATCTTCTGTAAAAGGTGTGATGATGGCTACTCCAGCACCTAAAAATATTGGTTTTCTCATAAATGTACACCCTTTCAATTTTTTACTGATTTTATATTACATCTTGAGGGTATTTTCTGTCAATGGGGATGATTAATTTTTAAAGGGGGATGGCGAGTCGACTTCCACGGCTAATATGGAAGTGGCGAGACGACTTCCACGGCTAATATGGTCGCTTCGGCTACGTATTGCTCCAATATTAGCCTAAGGAAGTTGTCTCGCCGGGTGGTTAGGAGTAAGGTGGGTGGAGTTTGGGATGTAGGGAAAAGGTGTCAAGGGTGTGGGATGGATAGGGTGATGGGTTGAGATTTCGTGTGGCGAATTAAGGTGTCCAGTGTTGGTTTAAGGAAGTCATCTGGCGATGGGTTTAAGGTGTACAGGATTTAGGGTTTAGGAAAAGAGGGTCAATGACACAGGAACGGGTGGAGTGTACAAAGAATTATACCGGGATAAGGCATGAAAGGTGGGAGGGGAATTTTACAAAATGGTTAAATTTATAATTTAGAAGAGGAAAATGGGATAATTTGTCGAATATATAAAAGATAAGGCAAAATGCTTGGAAAATATGTTCCAATGCTATCGTTTACAGGATGATAAATAACAAAAGAAAAGGGTGCTAGTTTTATGGGTTATGCGAAAAGAAGGAAAAGAGATAATAAAGGGCGGATAATTAATGTGGGAAATAGTGAAAGGCGATTAATAGCAAGTTTTTTAAGTTTTTGGGCGTCTTTGCTTGTAGTGATGGCCATATGGAATAGTGCCTATGCCGATGACGGTAACGGGGTAGAATATCACGATACGGAAATCAAGGTAGGGCTTTATTTTACCGATGCCCAGAAGAACATTTATAACGCTGTATCATCTTTTGAAATATACGCAGAAAAAGGCTTGGAGTTAGGTTATAAAAATGGAGATGAGTTTGTAGTTTTACTTAAGACAGGGGATAAAAGCGTATTAACAATCAGCAAGGGGGAACTCCCTGCACAGGATGACGATACACAGCAAAATTATGATAAAAAAGGTATAGCAGTAAAATCAAGCATAAGCGATGCTGCAGATGTATTCGGCAGCGAAAACGGTATTTTTCAAATACGCCCGAATAGTACGAACGACCCGTATATATTTAACCTTAATGGAAAAAATTATAGGGGGTTCCTTGAGATAAGAAGATTGGAAGGTAGCGATATGACGCTTATAAACGTGCTTCCGCTCGAGGAGTATTTATATGGCGTAGTACCATGCGAAATGGTATGGAAAAGCCATCCTGAAGCTTTAAAGGCGCAGGCTGTTGTTGCACGTACATATGCTTACGGTAACATGGGGAAGTATGCCAAGCTGGGTTTTGATGTGTGTAATACCGTATTATCCCAGGTATATAAAGGTTATGATGTTGAAAAGGATACAACGAATAAAGCTGTTGACGATACGAGGGATGAAATGGTATATTACAATGGTGCTATTGCACAGGTATTTTATTTTAGTTCCAGCGGAGGAAGAACCGAGGCGGCAAAAAACGTGTGGTCATATGATGCACCATACCTTCAAAGCGTTGAAGACAAGTATGAATCTGGAGAATCGCCAAATTACAACTGGGAAAAGCTTTTGGACAGCACTTATATAAGCGACAGAATGATTTCAATGGGAAACAATATAGGAGAAATATCCGGCGTAAAAATATCGAAAAAAACGGATGCTGGAAGGGCCCTGGAAATGATAATAACAGGGACGAAGGGAGAAGTAATCCTTGAAAAGTCCAGGTGCAGGGACATTTTAGGTTTCCCGAGCCAATGGTTTGATATAGCAACGGATGCTGATGTAATGATACTTGATCATACTGGCGGGAAGAATCCCGCGACAAGAATACAGCTTGCAGGTAAAACAGTAATTACAAGTAAAGGTTCTTCCATAATTGGAACGGGGAAGAGTGTTTGCTTGCTGGCGGCAGACGGGATAAAGACCGAGGTGCCCAGTACACCGGAAATGTATACTTTTACCGGCAAGGGTTATGGTCATGCAGTGGGCATGAGCCAGGAGGGAGCAAAAGGTATGGCCGAGGCAGGTTTTGGCTATAAAGAAATAATATCCCATTATTTTGCTGGTACACATGTTGATTATTAAGGAAATGAGTTGATTACCAGGGGAATGATATGAGACTGGAAGATTTTTATTATGAACTACCTGGCGAACTTATCGCACAAGAACCTGTTTTACAAAGAAGCATGTCAAGGTTAATGGTCCTTGACAGGGCAACCTGCGGGATTGAACATAGAGTATTCAAGGATATCGTGAACTACCTTAAAGAGGGTGATTGCCTGGTATTAAATGATACAAGGGTTATACCGGCAAGGTTGCTTGGAAAACGAAAGGACACTGGCGGCAAGATAGAATTTGTGCTTTTGAACCGTAAAGAGGATAATACCTGGGAAGTTATCCTGAAACCGGGAAGAAGGGCGAAACCGGGTTCAAAATTCGTTTTCGGGGATGGAATTCTTGAAACGGAAATTCTCGAGGTAATCGAAGGTGGAAACAGGCTGGTACGGTTTGAATACGATGGTATATTCGAGGAAATACTGGATAAGGTAGGGGTTATACCCCTTCCGCCATATATTGCAAAGGGAATAGATGATTACGAAAGGTACCAGACTGTATATTCCAAGAACAAGGGGTCGGCTGCGGCACCTACTGCCGGGCTTCATTTTACGGATGAACTGCTTGATGCCATCCGGAGAAAAAATATCAGCATGGTTTTTCTTACACTGCATATCGGGCTTGGAACTTTCAGGCCTGTAAAAGTGAAGAACATAGAGGAGCATCGCATGCATTCGGAATATTTTTATATTGATGAAAATACTTGCAATATAATTAACAGGACCAGGAAAAAAGGCGGAAGGATTATTGCCGTGGGCACAACAAGCACCAGGGTATTGGAAACGGTAGGAAATGAAGAGGGGTTGGTAAAACCGGGGGAGGGATATACCGATATTTTCATATATCCCGGGTATAAGTTCAAGGTAGTTGATGCATTGATTACAAATTTCCATCTTCCCTGCTCAACACTTATAATGCTTGTAAGTGCTTTTGCGGGTAGAGAAAATATAATGGAGGCTTACAAGGTGGCAATAAAAGAAAGGTACAGGTTTTTCAGCTTTGGGGATGCAATGCTTATAATATAATGTTTATGCTATAAATTTAATATTTATAAACGATATAAATTAAAAACTTAATGTTTACGTGATATTACTTGATGTTAACATGAATAGATCATGGTTTATGTGGGTAAGTATGAGTAAACGTGATGTAATGTTGGCAAGTATGATATAATACCAGCCGACATGAGATGCAACGATGTAATTGCTTTTAAGGATGATTGGAATAAATGGGTGCTATAAAATACGAATTGATAAAAAAATGCAAAAAGACAGGCGCCAGGTTAGGCAGGGTTTATACAAAGTACGGGTGTTTTGACACACCTGCATTTATGCCTGTGGGTACCCAGGCAACTGTTAAAGCAATGTCACCTGACGAATTAAAAGATATTGGAGCCCAAATAGTGCTGGCAAATACTTATCACTTGTACATGCGCCCTGGTCCCGGCATTATAAAAGAGGCTGGAGGACTGCATAAGTTCATGAACTGGGACAGGCCGATATTGACGGATTCAGGTGGGTTCCAGGTCTTCAGCCTTGGCAATCTTAGAAATATCAAAGAAGAAGGGGTGACTTTTAAATCCCATATAGACGGGTCTACGCACCTTTTTACTCCTGAAAAATCCATTCAAATTCAAAATGAGCTTGGAGCAGATATAATCATGTGTTTTGACGAATGTGTGCCTTACCCGTCTCCATTTGATTACGTTGAACAATCCGTGGCAAGAACCACAAGGTGGGCGAAGCGCTGCAAGCTTGCCCATACTGGCATTGAAAGCCAGGCATTATTCGGGATAGTGCAGGGAGGTACATACAAAGAGTTAAGGGAAAGAAGCGCGAAAGAATTAATAGAGATTGATTTTCCGGGGTATGCCATAGGAGGGCTCAGTGTTGGTGAACCGGCCGAGGAAATGTATGAAATACTTGAATGCACGGTACCAATCCTGCCGGAAGACAAGCCCCGGTACCTAATGGGGGCGGGAAGCCCGGATTACTTAATAGACGGTGTCATAAGGGGAATAGACATGTTTGACTGTGTATTGCCGACGCGCCTGGGGCGAAATGGTACGGTTCTCACCTCGAAGGGAAGAATAATAGTAAGAGATGCAAAGTATTCCAGGGATTTTACGAGCATGGATCCCGAATGTGATTGTTATGCGTGCAAGAATTTTTCCAGGGCATATATAAGGCATTTGCTGAAATGTAATGAAATACTTGGGTTAAGGCTTACTACATTGCACAATATTAAATTTTTACTGGACTTGATGAAAAAGATCAGGCAAGCTATAATAGAAGACAATCTCGATGAATTTAGAAAAAATTTCTTTAATTCATTCGGGTATAATGATAAACTATAAATCGTAAGCAAGCTATTCAACAATATACTTGGCAAGGGAGGTTTTATAAAGTGAATGGAGAAGAAGTAAATGGCATAGGGGCAATGGGTGGTATTGGTTTTATAATTTATATAGTATTTCTCGTTGGTATAATGTACCTGCTGGTTTTCCTTCCGCAGAGGAAACGAGAGAAAAAAATGCGCGAAATGATAAACTCGCTGAAAGTAGGGGATAAAGTGGTTACAATAGGGGGTGTGTACGGTAAAGTAATCAACATAAAAGATGACGAAATCACCCTTGAAACCGGTATAGAGAAAACCAAGCTTACACTCAAGAACTGGGCAATAAAAGAAGCGGACAAGCCCATAGAAGCCTAGGAAAATATATAAAAAATAGCAACGGCTGTTCTAACATCGCCTGTACCTCCATAGATTATATTAGATTCAATAATATACCTATGGGGGTACAGGTATGGTTAAGAAAACAACTTATGCTGTTAAAGGCCAGGTTATTGAAAAATTCGGGTTTTTTTCAGTGTTAAAAGGAATTATTTTTGCCTATTTAATTACAATTCCTTTTTTTATTTTTTTTGCACTGGTACTAACTTATACTAATTTCCCTGAAAAATATATTGTGCTTGCCGTGATGGCAACTACAATAGGAAGCATACTATTTGCGAGCTTGGTGTTGGCAAAAAATGTGAAAAATAAAGCTTGGTTTAACGGCATTCTTATTGGTTTTATTTACATGGTTCTGTTATATTTGGCGAGTAGTATTGTTTTTAAGGATTTTTCACTTGACAGGTATATCTTGACAATGGTCTTAATAGGAGTTTTGTCCGGGGCAATTGGTGGCATTCTGGGAGCAGGTTTTGAAACGAAAGCAAAACCTAGAAAATGGAAACGCAAATGAGGTTTTACACTAAGAGGATTTATGGTATAATGCTGCTAGAATTTTATACCGGTTGTAAAAATATACATGCAATAGGGAGGATGAGTTAATGAAACACATAAAAACTATAAGCAGCCTTCTCTTGAAAAATATATCAAAGAATGCAGGTTGCGGTGAATGCCAGGCTTCGTGCCAGTCTGCATGCAAAACATCATGTACCGTGGGAAACCAGGAATGTGAGAGAAGTAAGTGAGAGGGAGGGTGAGACGACTTCCCCGGCTAATATGGTCGCTTCGGCTACGTATTGTAGTGTTTAAGGAGATAGCGTGATGACTTCCACGGCTAATATGGTCGCTTCAGCTACGGATAGTAATGCTTAAGGCTGGCGAAAAAATCCTACCCGTCACACTCGCCATCCATGGCTTAAGGTGACGGCTCGCCACA